>CAJOOX010000131.1 GCA_905236195.1 uncultured Bacteroidales bacterium | reverse complement strand
GTCGACCTGCAACGGTATTCTGATGGCACCCCTTCCGGACGGTCTTTTTGAAGAAGCCGTCAAGAAGGCCGTCAAGCTCAACGAACGCTGGGTCCCCCCGTATGAGAGCGGTGCTTCCCTCTATATCCGTCCCGTCCTTTTCGGTACAGGCGCCCAAGTGGGAGTCCATCCGGCAGACAAATATGAATTCATCGTCTTTGTAATGCCTGTAGGTCCCTACTTCAAGGACGGCTTCAAAGCTACGCCTTGCTGCATCCTGCGGCACTATGACCGTGCAGCGCCCTATGGTACGGGCCGCTGGAAGGTGGGCGGCAACTATGCTGCCTCCCTCGTGCCCGGCACCAAGGCCCACGAGATGGGTTACAGCGCCGTGCTCTATCTGGATGCACGTTCGAAGAAGTTCATCGACGAGGCCGGTCCCGCCAACTTCTTCGGTATCGAAGGCAATAAATACGTGACCCCCGATTCTGAGTCGATTCTGCCCTCCATTACCAACAAGAGCCTGATGCAGATAGCACGGGATCTCGGAATGGAAGTGGAACAGCGTCCCATGCCCGAAGAGGAACTCTCGAAGCTGGACGAGGCCGCCATGTGCGGTACCGCCGCTGTCGTAGCACCTATCTATAAAGTGGACGATCTGGACGAGAACAAGACCTATCAGATTCTGCCCGATACCAAGCCCGGTCCGGTTTGTACGAAACTGTATGAGACCCTGCGTGCCATCCAATATGGCGACCTCGAGGACAAGCACGGCTGGGTTTACGTATTTGAATAAAGGGCTGTTCTATCTGTTTTAATTAACTTATACACAGATGAACCATTTATTTCGGCTGCTTTTTGCTTTCTGTGGCATCCTTTTGCCAAGCCAGCGTCGGTCACAATGCCCGCATCGCTCTCTCCTTAACTTGCAAAACAATACGCACATAAAGTCAAAAATCATCCCGACATAATTTATAATAGAACAACCCTAATGATAAACTACGACCTTCGCAGGGTACGTGCCCTCATCTTCGACGTTGACGGTGTACTCTCGACTTCCACGATAGCCATGGACAATGAAGGGCAGCCCTGCCGGACACTGAACGTGAAAGACGGGTATGCCATCCAGCTTGCTGTGAAGAAGGGTCTCGAGATTGCCATCATCACCGGCGCACGCACGGAACAGGTGCGTCGCCGGTATGAATATCTGGGTGTCAAACACATCTATATCGCCTCGGCGGTGAAGATCAAAGACCTGGAAGATTTCATAGGCAAGACCGGTCTGTCGCCCGAGGAAATCCTCTATATGGGGGACGATATTCCCGATTATGAAATCATGAAACGCATCGGACTGCCCGTCTGTCCTGCAGATGCTGCACCCGAGATAAAGGCCGTTTCCCGATATATATCGCCCCAACGGGGAGGAGACGGAGCGGCACGTGACGTGATAGAACAGGTGATGAAGGCGCAAGGTCTGTGGATGTCGTCAGCAGAAGCATTCGGATGGTAAACATGACACTCCTGTTAGCCTCGAACAGTCCCCGGCGGCGGGAACTGCTCTCCGGACTGGATATTCCGTGGCGTCCCGTTGCCCTGCGTGACATTTCGGAGGATTATCCTTCGGAACTGAAGGCAGGGGAGATTCCCCTCTACATCGCACGAGAGAAGATGGCCGCTTACGATTTGGAACTCAGAACCGGCGAAGTGCTGGTGACCGCCGATACCATCGTTTGGTGCGACCACCGGATGCTGGGAAAACCGGAAGGTGAGGAAGACGCGGTGGAAATGCTCCGTTTCCTTTCAGGCAAGACCCATCAGGTTTATACGGGCGTCTGTCTGAAGTCCATTGCCGACGAGGTATCCTTTGTGTGCCGGACCGATGTCACCTTTGCTGCCCTGACGGACGAACAGATCCGTTATTATGTCAAAACTTACTGTCCCCTCGACAAGGCAGGAGCCTACGGTATTCAGGAATGGATCGGATATGTGGGGGTGACTTCCATTGAAGGTTCTTATTTTAACGTGATGGGATTGCCCGTACAACGTCTGTATGCGGCACTCCAAAAACTCAAAATGTAATGAAAACTATCACAAAACTGACAGCAGTCGTTCTGGCGGTCCTGTGTCTTCTGACCGCATGTAGCAAGCCCAAGGAATGGACTATACAAGGTTCGTTCGATGTGCCGGACACCATCCAATATGGCGATACCTTCTTCCTTCGTCCGCCCCTGGACGGCATCAGCGTCTATCTGTTGGACATGAACGGAGACATAATCGACACAGCAAAGGTTGAAAACGAAATGTTCACGATGACCGGCATTGCCGAAGAACCTCAGATGCGTTATCTGGCATGTGAGTACTGCATCGGTACGGTGGTGGTCGAAGCTGGAACAATCAATGTAATCATGAGCGACAACTTCGAGGCCACCGGAACACCCAACAATGACGGAATATCCCGTCTGGAGGGCCGGTTGGCAGAACTCCAGGAAGAAGGCCGTACACAAATGCTCAGTCAGGGCATGCAGGATACGCCCGTTTCCGCCCAGTCCGACTCGGTGCAGCAGCTAATGTATGCCATCTACTTCGACCTGATGAGCAAGATTGCCGCAACAATCGACTCGACAGCAGAGGCTCATCCGGAGGACATGATCGGTGTCTATGCATGGAGCATCAAAATCGGTTCGGTTGAAAATGAAGCCCTGCTCGATACGATGCTGACCCAAGCCTCAGACTACGTCCGCAATTCCGAACTCATGCAGGCACGCCGTGCATATTTGGAGAATCAGGAAAAATATCAGGACATTGACCCCGAAGAATTCGGCCTGGACCCCGGAGAGGAAGGAACGGAAGCGGCAATGGATGAAGACGGTATGCCCGGACCTCCTCCCGGCGACGATGAAGACATGCCAGGTCCTCCTCCCGGCGACGAAGGCGACATGCCCGGACGTTATCACTTCGATGAGGATGGCAGACCGCTTCCTATCCGGTGAAGTCAAATGGAAAAAATCATATTAGGCATTGACCCCGGTACAAATGTGATGGGTTACGGCCTGTTGCAGGTCGGTGACCGGAAACCTCAGCTCATGGCCATGGGCGTTTTGAAGATGAAGGCGGTGGAGAGCCACTACCTTCGTCTTCGCCGTATCTATGAACGGGTGTGCCAGATCATTACCGAATTCCATCCCGACGAACTGTCAATCGAATCCCCCTATATGGGCATCAATCCCCAAACGATGGTAAAACTGTGCCGGGGCCAGGGAGCTGCTATCTGTGCTGCAGTGGAGCACGATTTACCGGTGTTCGAATACCCTCCGGCTACCATCAAAATGGCGATTGTGGGAAACGGAAACGCCGCCAAGGAACAGGTGCGGGCTATGTTGCAACGTACCCTCAAAATCGACGAAAGGGACATGGTGGAACAGCTGGATGCCAGTGATGCACTGGCTGCTGCCCTGTGCCATTTCTACAAAACTTCTTCGCCGTTGGCTGCAGCCACGGGTGGAGGAACCAACAACTGGAAACAATTCCTTGCCAATAACCAGGGCAGGGTTCACAAGAATGTCAATCCGTTAGAAGTGAAAAAGTGAAAAAGGTTTCGGTTATCATATTGAATTGGAACGGCACACATCTGCTGCGAAAATATCTGCCTTCAGTTGTGGAATATACCACACTGGAGATTGCCGATGTCGTGGTGGCCGACAACGGATCGACCGACGAATCGCTGCACGTCGTAGAGGCCGAATTTCCGACAGTGAAGACCATCCCGCTGGCACAGAACTACGGCTTTGCCGAAGGATATAACCGCGCTATTGCGGCGGTTGACACGCCGTATGTCATTCTGCTCAACGACGATGTTGCCGTCAGTCCGGGGTGGCTGGAACCATTGTTGGACTTTATGGAGACGCATCCCGAATGCGGAGCCTGCCAGCCGAAATTGCTCAGCGACAGAGATCGCACTAAATTTGAATATGCAGGTGCCGCAGGAGGATATCTCGACAGCCTGGGCTATCCGTTCTGCAGGGGGCGGATTTTCGCAACGACAGAAATCGACCGTGGACAGTATGACACCCCGGCCGAAATTCATTGGGCCTCGGGAGCATGTCTGATGATTCGACGCGACCTTTACAGGGAGGCCGGCGGACTGGATGCCCGTTTTTTTGCCCATATGGAGGAGATTGATTTGTGCTGGCGAATCAGAAGGATGGGCTATTCCATCTATTGCAGGCCCGACTCGGTGGTTTACCATTTCGGTGGAGCTTCCCTCGCCATGGGTGATCCGAGGAAAACGAGACTCAATTTCCGCAATTCCCTGCTGATGTTGTGGAAGAATCTGCCCCGGCACAGACGGCAAGGTCTTATATTCCGTCGTATGTTGTTGGACGGAGTGGCCGCTCTTAATTTTCTGCTTCACGGAGAATGGAATCAGGTGAAGGCCATCCGGCAGGCCCATCGGGAATACAAGGACATGAGAGACAAGTATTATCAATCGGACGATTCTGCTGAAAAAGGTGTGGCGGAGTTGTGTGGTTTTTCCATCCTATTTAAATACTATATACAAAGAAAAATCAAGTTCTCGGAACTGAATTTGTAAAAAATATTAATAGATTTGGGTCAAAAAATGAAAAAACAGGTCGAAAAACTTACAATTTTTGAGATTTTCGACCCGAATATTTGTTTTTTTCAAAAAAACGCCCTATCTTTGCAGAACAAAATCTGTCATTGCCAGGCGGGCGAAGTACACAGCAGTGCGCATCGCATTAAAATTGCAGGGCAAGACAATAAGAGACGAGAACACCGGGAGGCTATCTCGTCTCGCTTTTTTTGTATATAGCGACAGATAAGGCTGCAGCTCTCTATGCGAAGAAAATGTAGCTGACCAGAATAGCGGCTACAATGCCCACAAAATCGGCGGTAAGACCGAAGGCTGCGGCATAACGCATCTTGCTCACATTGACAGAACCAAAGTAGACCGCAAGGATGTACATAGTGGTGTCGGTCGCTCCCTGAATCGTGGCAGCTACATGTCCGACGAATGAATCCACACCTGAGGTTTCATAAATGCTGAGCATCATGGCTCGTGCTCCGCCGCCATTCAGCGGTTTGAGGATGGCACAGGGAATCGCCTCAACGAATGCAGTATCCCAACCGATTGAGGAGAAAAGCCAACCGAAGAAATCCGCAATCAATCCCAACGCACCGCAATCGCGGAACAACGAGATGCCTACGAACAGGGCAATCTGGTAGGGAATGATGGTAACGACGGTCTGGAATCCTTCCTTGGCACCTTCCACAAACGTGGAGAAAAGCGGAACCTTCTTACGGATTCCGGCCAAAAGGAAGAGGATGATGATTGTGAAAAGCAGAATGTTGGAGAACAGTGTACTGTAGGTCGCAATCTTATCCTGGGGCAACTGCGAGAAGAAATAAGCCGTACCGCCGAGAATGCCAGCGCCGCCCAGTATCGTACCCATAATAACGGGATCCCAGATTTTAATCTTCTGTTTGAGACAGCAGAGAATCAAACCTGCCAAAGTGGCACATGACGTAGCTAGCAGAATCGGGATGAAGACGTCCGAAGGATTGGCGGCGTGATACTGCGCACGGTACATCATAATGGAAATGGGGATGATGGTCAGTCCGGACGTGTTTAACACGAGGAACATGATCATTGCGTCCGATGCGGTGTCCTTCTTCGGATTGAGTTCCTGAAGTTCCTTCATGGCCTTGAGTCCCATAGGAGTTGCGGCATTGTCGAGCCCCAGCATATTGGCTGAGACATTCATCAGAATGCTGCCCTGGGCAGGATGTCCGGCAGGGATGGAAGGGAAGAGGCGGGAGAAGAGAGGATTGATAAGTTTGGAAAATTTAGCCACTACACCGCCGGCTTCACCGACCTTCATCAGGCCCAGCCAGAAAGTCAATACACCCGTCAGTGCCAGACAGATTTCGAAACCTCGCTGGGACGAGCTGAACAGTGTGCTCATCATGCGAGACCAAATTTCAGTATCGCCCTGTACAGTCGAGGCGAAAATCGCCATCAGAAAAGCGACCAGGAAAAAGCCGGCCCAAAGATAGTTAATCATCGTCCGGCAGCCTTTTTAAGACCTGAAATGACAGCGTCGTCAAATCCCTTGGCGGCCATTTCGTTGAGCCCCTTGATGGTAACACCGCCGGGCGTACATACCTTATAGATTTCTTCGTCGGGAATGGAATGATTGGCTTCCATCAGACGGATGGCACCCACTATGGTCTGGTCAATCATCTCCTGTGCTGTCTTGGGATAGAATCCGAGTTCGATGGCCCCCTGCATGGCCGCTTTGATGTACTGGAATGCATAGGCAATGCCGCAGGAGGTCACCGCGGTGCCTTCGGTCATGAGACGTTCCTCGATGAGAACCGTGTGTCCGAGATGATCGAAAAGGTTTTTGATGAGCGCAGTCTGTTCCTGAGTGGCCTTGTCAACACTCATCAGAGTCAGGCTTTCGCGGATGGCGATGGCTGTATTGGGGATGATGCGGAAGAGGGGACAACTGTCGTTGTGGATGTAGCTTCTGATATGGGCAAAATCCACACCGGCGGCAATCAAGACCAGCAACTGGCGTTTGAGATCCAGGACGGGAAGGATGCCTTCGAGCACGGGTTCAACCAGCCAGGGTTTAACCGCAACAATCACAATGTCGGCCTCCTTGGCAGCTGCCGCATTGTCGGATGTCGTCCGTATTTTTTCACAAAACTGATGAATGCTGTCGAGGGTCGCTTGCGAGGGATCGGAAACCGTCAGGTTCTCAGGTGCGACAGCTCCCTGAGCAAGGCCGCGGGCAGTGGCACCGCCCATGTTTCCGCCTCCGATAATAGTAATATTCATATTAAGTTGTTGAAATTCAAAAATGTAGGGAATCAGTCTTTCGACTTGCGTCCGAAGACGCTCACGTTGATGTACCGTCTGGGATGGGCCTTGATATCGACGATGAGGGAGTCGAGCGAAGCGATGGTCGAGGAGAGCTGGTCGTGCAGTTCTGTCGTTGTCATCAGTTTGCCCACAGTGCTGTTTTCAGAGTTCATGCCCGCCAGAAGCTGATTGGCCTGATCGAGACTTTGCTGGGCATTCTGCAGGAGTTTTTTGATGTCGGCGTCTTTCAGGTCGGAACTCAGTGTGTCGAGGTTGGCGGTAGCATGTTTGACGCTGGTCAGGATGCCAGGCACGTCGTTCTGAAGTATGCCGTTTAGTTGGGAAACAGTCGTGTTCAGCTTCTCCGTGAGTTCGTTGATGCTGAGCAGACTTTCGCGCACTTTGGATTCGTTGATAAGGACATTCAGTCCGGTAATCAGTGTGTCCAGTTTGGGCATCAGCACATTGGCCTCCTCTGCGATGGGGCGTGCGGCATCCATGATGCCTTTGGCATGTCCGCCACCGGGGATTGTATCGTTCAGGTCGAGCAGTTCGGTGGAGGAGCCCTGGTGGAGTACTATAGAGGCTGTGCCGAGCAGGTCGCTGGCCACTTCAGCACGGGAATCCACTGTGAGCTTGCACTCGTCTTCCACGTTGATGAGCACGACAACTTTATTCTTGTCGTAGTCGACACCCATTGAGCGGATGAGTCCTACCTGGTATCCGTTCAGCATCACATGTCCGGAAATGGCAAGTCCCTCGGCATTATCGCACAACACGTAATAGTTGCGACCCTGTTTGAGCATGTTTATGCCTTTCAGGTAATTGATGCCTACCACAAGAATGCCGATGGCAATAATGGCGGCAATACCAATTTTAAATTCCTGTCGTATTTTCATTTTCTTATGCGGTTTCCTTTAGAATCGAATTTAACTATAAATGCATCTTTGAACGACTTGCGGATATGCTTTATGTCGGCTGCAAGTCCGGACGGCGACGATGCTTTGCCGTACGTATATCGGTAGATGTCCCCGTCCTTGTAATATTCGACGGGAGTAATCCCCTTCAGGGCCGGATCGCCCTCTTTATAAAGCCTGGGTGCCGAGAGATATTGAATCTTATAGACAATTGAGTCGTGTGCGGATGCTGCCGTGTTTTTCTGCACAGGCTTTTGATCCGTCTTTTCGGCTTTGGCGGGCGGTGTCTGAGCCTCGGGCTTCTTCTGCGGTTCAGGCTTT
>CAJOOX010000130.1 GCA_905236195.1 uncultured Bacteroidales bacterium | reverse complement strand
GCGACACGAAGCTCAAGACTCTCCTTATCGGAGCCGAGCCTCACACTGAGGAACAGCGTCGCCGCATCGAGGAGATGCTCGGTGTCAAGGCCTACAATTCCTTCGGTATGTCCGAGATGTGCGGTCCGTCAGTGGCCTTCGAGTGCACCAACCAGAACGGTATGCACATCTGGGAGGATTATTATATTGTGGAGATTGTCGACCCGGAAACCCTCGAGCCCGTGCCCGAAGGCGAGGTGGGCGAAATGGTGCTCACCACCCTCAACCGCGAGGCCATGCCCATGCTCCGCTACCGCACCCACGACCTCACGCGCATCCTGCCCGGTCCGTGTCCATGCGGACGTGTGCATAAGCGACTCGACCGCATGAAGGGTCGTTCAGACGACATGATTATCCTCAAGGGCGTAAACATCTTCCCGATGCAGATCGAACAGGTGCTCATGCAGTTCAAGGAACTCTCGTCCCAGTATCTCATCACCCTCTATACCACCGACGACAACGACGACATGCGTGTTGAGGTGGAACTCAACGAGATGACCGACGACTACAACTTCCTCCAGAACCTCACGCGCCAGATAACCCTGCGTCTCAAGGACGAGATTCTCTGTACGCCCAAGGTCAAGCTCCTTCCCAAGGGAACATTGCCCCAGCAGGACGGTAAGGCCGTGCGCGTCAAGGACGAACGTGTTCATTTTGCATAACCCGATAAAACCCCATAGACTATGACTATTAACCAGCTTTCTATTTTCCTGGAGAATAAAAAAGGAACACTTCTGCAAGTGCTCCAGATTCTCAAAGAGGCCCGTGTGCAGATCATCGCATCTGCCATTGCCGATACTGTTGACTACGGAATTCTCCGCATCATCTGCAACAATCCCAAGGAGGCCTACCAGGTGCTCAAGGACAACGGCATCGCCGTCGCCCTCACCGATGTGTTTGCCATTGCCCTCGACAACAAGGTGGGCGAGGCAGCCGAGGTGACCTCTATCTTTGCCAAGGCCGATATCTCCATCACCTATCTCTACTCGTTCCTCATGAACGGCAAGGGCATACTCATCTTCCGCACCGACAATGCCGAAGAAGCCGCCCGGGTGATTGAGGACAACCGGCTCACCTCCTTCGACGAGAGTGAGCTCGAAGCCCTCTAGATTTCGTCAAAACGTTCATATTCATGTTCGTTTTCATGCCAAGGCATAGCAGATGCAAGCATCGCTCTGCTCTTTTGGCTTATTGAAAACGCTCATGTTTTCTGTAACCCGACGAGGTGAGTACGGCAATTATGTCGCCCGCCTCGTCGGTGATTTTTACCTCTCCGTAAGGCAGTTTTTTGTGATTTACCACCTCGTGGGCCTCGGCATAGAGCCAGCCCGGCTGTGCGGCTTTGACAAACGACACCGTCGCCGTGGTTGATACCGTCACCTGTCCGTGGCTGTTCACAGCAGCAGCAAAAGCCAGATCCGCCAGTGTGAAGATGGCGCCGCCCTGACACACATTCGCGCCGTTCAGGTGTTTTTCCTCCACCTTCATCCGCGCTTTCGACCATCCGTCGCCAACCTCCAGCAGTTCAATACCGGTAAGCTGTGCGAACCGGTCATTCTTGAAATATTCTTTTACCTCCATGTCTGTATCTAAAAAAAGAGGACGGCCTTACGGTCATCCTCCTGTTTATATCAAGCATTAGAAATTACTCTGCAGCTGCAGCCACAACGTTGAAGGGAACCTCAACGCTAACCTCACGGTGGAGTTTAACGGTGCAGGTGTGCTCACCAAGTGTCTTGGCGGGCTCTACAACGATGAGCTTGCGGTCAATCTCAGCACCGGCAGCGGCAAAAGCCTCTGCAAGCTGGATGTTAGTAACCGAACCATATACCTTGCCCTCTTCCGAAGCCTTTACAGCCACCTCGAGAACCAGACCTTTGATCTTCTCAGCCACAGCCTCGGCATCGGCCTTAATCTTGGCACGCTTCTGAGCCTGCTGCTTCAGCTTCTCGTTCAACTGCTTCAGATTAGACTCGGTGGCGATAATAGCCTTCTTCTGGGGGATGAGATAATTCAAACCATAGCCGTTCTTAACTTCAACGACATCGTCCTTGTATCCAAGATTCTGGACATCTTCAATCAAAATGATCTTCATAATTTGTTGCCTCCTCTTGTTAATTATTTCATCAGGTCAGTTACATAGGGCAGGAGTGCGATCTGACGGGCGCGCTTTACTGCCGTGGCGATTCTGCGCTGGAACTTCAGCGAGGTGCCGGTGATGCGACGGGGAAGGATCTTGCCCTGCTCGTTCAGGAACTTCTTCAGGAATTCGGGATCCTTGTAGTCGATGTACTTGATGCCGCTCTTCTTGAAACGGCAATATTTCTTCTTCTTGACGTCAACCGAGACGGGAGTCAGATAGCGGATTTCATTCTGTTCTGCCATAATGTTTTCTCCTTTGTTTATGCCTCGGCAGCTTCTGCCTTGGGCTGTTTCAGGCTGCGACGCTTGGCAGCGTACTCAGCAGCATACTTGTCGTTCTTGACCGTGATGAAACGAATCACGCGGTCCTGGCGACGGAAATAAGTCTCGACTTTCTCGACGATAGTAGGCTCAGCGTCGAACTCGATGAGGAAGTAATAGCCCGTCGATTTCTTCTCGATGGGGTAGGCCAGCTTCTTCAGGCCCCATGCCTCCTCGTTTACGATGGTTGCACCACCCTTGGCGAGTTCTTTCTTAACACCTTCTACCGTTTCCTTTACCTGATCATCAGATAAAACGGGAGTCAAAATGAAAACGGTTTCGTAGTTGTTCATTTTCTTGAACTGTTTTGATGTTAATAAATGATTAATGTTGATAAAATTGCATATTGCAAGTTAGTGAACCCGTAGGGAGTCGAACCCTAATCGAAGGAACCGGAATCCTTTATTCTATCCATTGAACTACGGGTCCAAGGGGACACCTGGTTGGGATTTTCCCACAAAATGCGGCGCAAAGATAGCCATTTTCTACGAAAACAGCAAATTTTATTCCCTCTTTTTCGCTTTTTCTCCTCAATTTAATGCCCTTTCCGCGCTTTCTGCATTCTCCATGTGGCAGAATCGGGGCTATGTTTTGTCTCAAAAGGAAAGCCTGCAACCCAATAATTCAGCGGGAACGGCGACGGAATTCGGCGACGGCGATGGCGGTGGCGATGCCTACATTGAGACTTTCGGAGGTGGGGATTCCGGCGGGATAGGATGGGATGTTGAGTTTTTGGGTAATGAACGGCTCGAGTGCGGGAGAGATGCCGTTGCCTTCGTTGCCCATGATAAGGATGCCGTTGGGGGTGAGGTCGGTGGAATAGATGTCGGAGCCTTCGAGATAGGTGCCGTAAACGGGAACGCTGAGTTCACGCATGCGGGGGAGGAATACGGAAAGGTCGGTATAATGGACATGAACGCGTGCGATGGCTCCCATGGTGGCCTGTACGACCTTCGGAGCGTAGCAGTCGGCGGTCTCTCGGGAACACACGATGTCGCGGATGCCGAACCAGTCGCAGAGACGGATGATGGTACCGAGGTTGCCGGGATCCTGTACGGTGTCGAGACAGAGGACGAGCCGGGAGGCAAGCTCCTCGGGTTTCAGTTCAAACGAGGGTATTTCGAAGACTCCCATGACGTTCTGTGGATGCTGGAGCAGGGAGATGCAATCGAGACTGTTGACTTCGTAGCATTCTCTGGCGCGGGCCGCTGCCTGGGGATGAGATTGCCACCATTCGCGAGTGGCGAAGAGGCTGCGACACTGCATGGCGCCGAGGTTGTCGAGCACGAGTTTGTCGCTCTCGGCAATGAAGAGCCCCTGTTCACGGCGGCACTTCCGCTGTTCGAGCGCGCGGACTTTTTTGATGACGGATTTGGAAGGATTATTCATTGAGCTGAAGTTGAAAATCGTGGAGACGGATTTCCCCCTTGTCGGTCATCTGCCGGACGATTCGGGTGATGTCGTCTGGGGGCCAGCGGGCAGCGAGGGCGGAGACAAGGGTCGCGAGCGGAACGGGACCTGTCTGGCGGGAAAGGAAGGAGGCGATGTCGTTACGGACGGCGTTGTCCGTAGCGTCGGAGGCACTCTCGGGCGCCCTGCCGGTGCACACATCGCAGTTGCCGCAAGGCTGGGAGATGTGTTCCCCGAAATAATCGAGGAGGGTGATAAGTCGGCAGGTGTCGTCGGCTTCGACATAGCGTATCATCGCATCGATGCGTGCGGCCAGACGTTCGCGGCGGTCCTCATAGACAGAACGGGGTATGCGTATCTCGGCCTCGTCGATGCGGGGCGTGCGGAAAACGATGGCAGGCACCTCGCGGGCAGGTACATAATGCAGCATTTTCTTGCGGGTCAGCCGGACCAGGATGTCGTAGACCTGTTTGCGGGTGAGTCGGGTCCAGAACATAAGGTCGGTCTCGCGGATGAAGACATAGTCGGCAAAAAGACCTGTGTAATGACGCAGCAGGGCACGCAGCACGAGGTTCTCCTCAGGATTGAGGGGAATGCGATAGAGGGCTGCGCGTGAGGCGGTCATCATGACGCGGGAATGACGGTCCGGCTCTTCTATGTAGGAGATGTACCCTGCCTGGTCGAGAATCTTCAGAGCATAGTGCACGTCGGAGAAGGGCAGGTGGAAGACAGCACAGAACCGTTCGAGTTGAAATTCGAAGAGACACTGTTCGGCGGCACCAATGGCAATCTGCCAATAGGAAGAGAGTTTCTGATAGACCATGCGGCAGAAGTCGCGTTCGGGAAACTCCATGTCGAGATGTTTGCGGAGCCGCCGTACGTCGTTGGTATTAGCGAGCAGACAGGCTGTTGAGGCAAGTCCGTCGCGTCCTGCACGTCCGGCTTCCTGATAGTATTCCTCGGGCGATGGGGGCAGGTCAACGTGGACCACCATGCGGACATTGGGTTTGTCGATGCCCATTCCGAAGGCATTGGTAGCCACTATGACGGGAAATTCCCCCTTCATCCATGCGTCCTGTCGGCTCTGTTTGTCAGACGGGGAGAGTCCTGCATGATAGAAATTGGCAGGGATACCCATCTGAGTGAGCATCTGGGCGTATTCGCGTGTCTGCTGACGGGACCGCACATACACTATGGCGCATTCCACCTCGCGCAGAAGGCTGATGAGTGCGAAGCATTTGTCTTCGACGTGGGAGACGCGGTAACAGAGGTTGGGTCGCATGAAAGATGCCTTGAAGACCTGTGCTCCGGGCCGGAAATGCAGTTTCTCCTGAATGTCGCGCATGGTAGCCTCGGTGGCAGTTGCCGTGAGGGCCATGCAGGGGACAGATGCCGGTATCCTGTCGCGGATGGCGGCGATGCGCCGGTAGGGCGGCCGGAAGTCGTAGCCCCACTGGGAGATGCAGTGTGCCTCGTCTACCACCAGGAGCCGCACATCCATGAAACGTAGTTTGGCCAGGAAGAGCTGGGTCTCGAGACGTTCGGGCGAGATGTATAGGAACCGGTAGTCCTCGGCAATAACGCGGTCGTAGGTTGCCACAATATCGTCGTGGCTCATACCGATGTGGATGGCAGCGGCCTTGATGCCACGCTCCACGAGATGGTCTTTCTGGTCCTTCATCAGGGCGATGAGGGGAGTGACCACAATGCAAAGACCTCCCAAGGCCAATGCGGGCACCTGGAAGGTCAGACTCTTGCCTCCGCCGGTGGGCAGCATGCCCAACGTGTCGTGCCCCTCTAGAACGGAACGGATGATTTCCTCCTGGAGGGGGCGGAAGCTGTCGTAGCCCCAATACTGTTTCAGAATCTCATTAATGGGCATTCTCGTAGCCTGCGGAATCTACATCGTCGTATTTTGACTGGAGTATCATGGCCAATACCTGGGAGATGTTGTTGTCCTCGGAGGCCTTGATGTCCTTGGCAAAGAGCTGGATATTGTTGGGCTTGTAGGAATTCTCCTCGATATTATAGGCCATATCGAAGGGTTTCCCGCTCTTGATGAGGTCGAACTTGTCCCTCATGTTGAAGGCGATTCCATTGTGGCGGAATCCGGAAATGGGCTCGATGACTTCGAGGCGGATGTGTTCCTTGTTCTTGCCGACGAGCCGGGAGCCGCCGGTGTCGTAGAGATGACGCGACACGAAAAGCGGTTTGGAATTGCCGGGTCCGAAGGGAGAGAGGGTCCGGAGACTCTTGTAAAGACGTGGCGTAATGTCATGGAAGGGAACTTCCACATCAATGTCGAGATGCTGTTGCTGCTGTTCCTCGGTGATGTGTTCGTCTACCCAATTTTCTATGCGCCGGGTGAGTTCGGGAATGTTCTCTTCGCGCAGTGTGAGACCTGCGGCAAAGGTATGTCCGCCGAAATTTTCGACCAGATCGCGGCAGGAGTCGATAGCATGATACACGTCGAATCCCTGAATGGAACGGGCCGAACCGGATGCCATTCCGTTGGCGGAGGTGAGAACCACCACGGGCCGGTAGTAATGTTCGGTGAGACGGGAAGCTACAATGCCGATGACGCCTTTGTGCCAGGAGGGGTTGTAGACGACGAGGGATTTCTTGCCCTCGATGTCCATGGCGGTCACCTGGGCGAGCGCTTCCTCGGTGACCTGTTTGTCGAGTTCTTTGCGGTTCTCGTTATACTCGGCAATACGACGGGCACATTCGTCGGCAGTAGCCTGAT
>CAJOOX010000129.1 GCA_905236195.1 uncultured Bacteroidales bacterium | reverse complement strand
TGGAATTCCAAATAATTTCGGCACAGAGCCCTCCGCATCGGAGTGGACCCGATACATCACCTCGCTCGATGCGTGATGTGCATTCAACGCAAAGGCAGGAGACCCGTGTGGGGCCTCCTGCCGGAATGGAATACAAGGCTGATCTGACAAGAAAGAATGTCGCCTTGTTGATTTATGCCTTGGCGCGCTCTACGTAGCTGCCGTCGCGGGTATCGACGATGATGGTGTCGCCCTCGTTGATGAAGAGGGGCACGCGGCACTCTACACCGGTCTCGAGGGTGGCAGGCTTCATGGCGTTGGTGGCGGTGTTGCCCATCACGCCGGGCTCGCAGTATGTAATCTTGAGGGCGGTCTTGACAGGCATCTCGGCGGTGAGGATGGTCTCGGTGTCAGCGTCGGATACCACTTCCACGATGTCGCCTTCCTTCATGTAGTCGGCACCTGCGATGAGGTCGTGCTGCATGGGGATCTGGTCGTAGGTCTCCTGGTTCATGAAAATGTAGTCGTCGCCTTCCTTGTAGAGGAACTGGTAGGGACGGTGCTCAACGCGTACCTCCTCGAGCTTCTCGCCGATGTTGAAACGACGCTCGTAAACGAGTCCGGAAACCACGTCTTTCAACTTGGTGCGCATGAAGGTGTTGCCCTTGCCGGGCTTAACATGCAAGAACTCGATCACTACGAGGATCTTGCCATCGATACGAACGACGGTGCCGTTCTTGATGTCTTGGGAGTTAATCATAAATCTTTAATCTTATTATTGAATTTGTAAAAAATATAAACTTTTGAGGGTGCAAAGATAGTAAATAAAGATGACATAACCAACAAAAATGCATAAAAACGTGCAAAAAAATGAAGTTTTTTGCTGAAATATTTGGATAATTCAATTATTTTCTCTATTTTTGCACCCGCGTTTTGACAAAAAACGCTCCGATTCGAAAATAAATAATAAAATAAATAATAGGAGAACAAGATTATGAAAATGACTTTCCAGCCCCACAACCATCGCCGTCTCCACAAGCATGGTTTCCGCAGCCGCATGGCCACCAAGAACGGCCGTCGCGTGCTCGCAGCTCGTCGCGCTAAAGGCCGCAAGAACCTTACCGTAGGCGACACGATGCATTGATTCGCATCTCTCTGAAGAAAAACTATCGACTGTCTTTGTGGTTCGCCTCAAGGACAGTTTTTTTTAGCCTCTCCCCAGCCCTCCCCTGAAGGGAAGGGGGAACCTCACCCTCAGGCCCATCTTTTTAAGGCGGAGAGAATGACAACGAATAAAGAATCTGATGAAATCCCGAATACAATCCCTTCTGTCACAACTGCGGCGCGGTCTGTATGAGAAAGATACGGAGGTGGCGCTCTCGCTGCTTGCTGCCATTTCGGGCCAGAGCATTCTGCTGCTTGGCCCTCCCGGTGTGGCCAAAAGCATGGTGGCCCGCCGCTTGAAAGATGCCTTCCGCGATGCCCGCAGTTTTGAATACCTTATGTCCCGCTTCTCAACACCCGACGAGATTTTCGGACCGGTGTCAATCTCGCAGCTCCGCACCAACGACCGCTACCGGCGCATGACCGACGGCTATCTGCCCTCGGCCGACGTGGTCTTTCTGGATGAGATCTGGAAGGCGGGACCGGCCATCCAGAACACGCTGCTGACGGTGCTGAACGAAAAGACCTACCTGAACGGTGACGAGGTGATGCGGCTGCCCCTCAAACTGCTGATGGGCGCCAGCAACGAACTGCCTACGCGCGGTGAGGGCCTGGAAGCCTTGTGGGACCGTTTCCTGCTGAGGGTCTTCTCCGAGCCGATCCGGGACGAAAAGACATTCAGCGCCATGCTGGTGGACGATGCGCCGCTACAGCCGGTGGAAGAAGCTTTACAGGTCACGGACGAAGAATACGCCCAATGGCAGCAGGCAATCGCACAGATTGCCGTGCCGCAGGCCATTCTCGATACGCTGAATGACATCCGCCGGGCACTCCGGACACTTAAGATAGAGGGAGACGAACTGACGCGTACCGTCTATGTGAGCGACCGCCGCTGGAAACAGGTG
The DNA here is from genome assembly GCA_905236195.1 of uncultured Bacteroidales bacterium. Classification (GTDB taxonomy): domain Bacteria; phylum Bacteroidota; class Bacteroidia; order Bacteroidales; family UBA3663; genus Liminaster. The sequence continues at coordinate 3,905 of CAJOOX010000129.1, read as the reverse complement.
GTGCGGCTGCTCCGTGCCTCGGCCTATATCCACGACCGAAAAGAAGTGAAGCCCGAGGACCTGCTGCTCCTGCAGCACGCCCTTTGGACCGAACCCGACGAACGCGAACCCATAGCCCGCCTCGTGAGGAGCCGGATTCTGGGACCCTGCACAGAACGGCTCTATGCCTTCCAGAAGGCTATGGGCGGACGGCTGAAGGCCCGCAAGGTGGAGAACGTTATCTCAGAACGGCGCAACGAGGGCGACCACCGCGACGACGACCTCATCATCTATGACGACTGTCTGTACCGCATCGACAACCACGGCAACGGCCAGACCTATATCTGGGTGTCCGATTTTGTACAGATGGCCAACCGCCGTTCACCCAACGACGCGACAGTGCGCGGCGTGATGTATGCCGACCCGCAGGAGCCCTCGCGAACCATCATACGCGTCTATCGCAACCCCGACCTGCTACGGGAGGGCAACACAGACATTCCGCCGGTGTCGACGATGACCACCGTCAACCTGCAGCGCGATGACCGCTACATCTACGTGAACGGTTCGCGCTATCCCCTCCACAGGGCACTGCGCGGCGAGTCGCTGCATCAGTATACACGTCAGCAGGCTCCCGAAGAGGCTCCCGGGCAGGATCTTGAGACGGCGGTGGATGAACTCTACCAGCAGGCCACCCTGTTGGGAACAGCCTGCAAGAACCACCTCTTTGCCACTGCCGACGACCGGGCCCTGTTCGACGACGAGATGAAGGCCTTCCAACGTCAAATCGCATTAACCCGCGCCGATGTCCGTCAGGTACTCTACGGTGATTGACCGTTTCATCCGTTCGGGCGAAGTGCCCCCGGTCGTTCTCACCGACGGCCAGGAACCCCTGCTGGCCTGTGTCGTCCAGACGATGCAGGACGAGGAGATCCGGCTGGGGGTGAGGGGCGACCGCGTGAAGGAACGCATCTTCCGGGACGAGATGATGCAGTTCATCACGGAATGTGAGGAGAAAGAGGCGTTCCGCAGGAAATGTCTGCCACCCCACTACGACCCCGAGGCCGCTGCGCTGCAGTATGCCGAGGATGTGGCACAGCGCCGGGAGGCCCATCATCCGCTGATGATGCTCAACCTCCGGCAGATTCCTATATATTTAAAAAGGTGTAATATAACGGATCTGGATTTCTTTCAGGCCTGGAACCTGATGGGCGGTTATTGGAACGAGGTGCTCTTCGAACAGGCCCGCCGCCTCGTGAGACTTCAGCACGACTTCCCGCAGTTGCTCGACATTGCCCGATACATGGGACGCGAGGCCGACACCGAGGGCCCGGACCGGATGAAGGCGGATGCCGGAGCTGCGATGTCGCTGGACCACGCAAGCCATTCCGACATCGAAGGCTTCACGCTGGGCAATGACCTGACAGCCCTGCTGCCCAACGAACTGGCCCTGAGTGCCGATCCCGACACCGGCGATCTCTTCACGCTGCGTTATGCCACCCGTACGCTCCAGATGTTCCGTTCGCGGAGCGACCTCCTGAAACCGACACGCCGCCTGACGGAGAAGAACGCCCGAAGGGAGGGCCCTATGGTTGTGGTGCTTGACACGTCGGCCTCGATGGACGGACAGCCGCTGGAGACGGGCTATTCGCTGGTGGTGCGACTGCTGGAATATGCCATCGCCAGGAAACGCGCGCTCTTTCTGGTCTCATTCGCCGTAGCCGCGCATCCCATAGACTGTGTGCAGGAGAAAGGTAAACTCCTGCGGCAGATGCGACAGCGCGCCGACGGACATACCGATGTGTCGGAGGCCCTCGACGTTGTCTTCGACCTGCTCGAGAAGAATCCCGACTATATGGGAGCCGATGTGGCTCTGGTCTCCGACTTTCAGGTGCCCATGGTGGAGAAGAAAAAACAGGGCGTATGGCGCCGTCTGCAGGAAGCCGGAACCCGCTTCTACGGATTGCAGTTGGGAATGATGGAACATTCCCGATGGCGCACCTTTTGCGACAAATATTGGGTAATAGATTATCATTTCAAGATGTCAAGATACAATTTTGTGCCTGAATCATGATTAAAAATCCATAATTTTAAGGAATTTTGTTCCCCATGTCAAAAAATATATGTATCTTTGCAACAGGAAAACAACAATCATATTTATAAACAAAATGAAGAAACTCCTTTATTCCATTATGGTAGCCCTCTTCGCTGTAGTGGCTACATCATGTTCAACGCAGATGGGCGAACTTTCGTCCGACTATGTTTCCTGCAATCCCTCACCCCTTGTGGCCAAGGGCGGTAAGGTGGATGCAACCGTTTCTATCAATTTCCCCGCCAAGTTCTTCCCCAAGAAGGCGACGCTGACCGTTACCCCCGTGTTGGTTGCCGCCAATGGTGCCGAGCAGAAGGGCGAACCCGTTTACTATCAGGGCGAGAAGGTGAAAGGCAACGATCAGGTCATCGCCTACAAGACCGGTGGCAACGCATCGTTCAAGACGAGCTTCGACTACGACCCCGCCTATGCCAAGAGCGCGCTCTACCTCGACCTCAAGGCCACCAAGGGCAGCAAGACCTATAACCTTCCCCGCGTGAAGATTGCCGACGGTGTAGTGGCTACCGAGACCCTTGCTTCAGCCGAGAACGTTACGCCCGCCTACGGCAAGGACAACTTCGTAAAAGACACGTTCCGCAAGTACATCGCCACGATGATCTACGAGTATCAGTCGACCAACCTCCGCGCTTCGCAGACCAAGACCGACGAGATGAAGGCCCTGAATGAAGCTGTGGCTGAGACCAAGAAGAACGACCGTCAGGAGCTTGAGGGCATCGACATGGTTTCGACTGCATCGCCTGAAGGCAGCTACCAGCTCAACGAGCGTCTCGCCGCCGGCCGTGAGAAATCATCGTCCAACTACCTCAACAGCATGCTCAAGAAGGCCAAGGTACAGGGTACCATCACGCCCGAGCAGATTGCCGAGGACTGGGAAGGCTTCCAGCAGCTCGTATCCGAGAGCGATATCCGCGACAAGCAACTTATCCTCGACGTGCTCGGCCGCTTCAGCGATCCTGCACAGCGTGAGAGCGAAATCCGCAACCTTTCTGCCGCTTACACCGAACTTGCCGACAAGATCCTTCCCCAGCTCCGCTACTCGAAGGTGACCGCTACGGTGAAGAACATCGGTAAGACCAACGAGGAAATTGCCGCCGTATGGGCATCGAAGCCCGAATCGCTCACCGTTGAGGAAGCGCTCTACTACGCAACCCTCCTCGACAACGACGATGCACGCATCCCCGTGTATGAGAAGATTGCCCAGATCTATCCCCAGGATCCCCGTGCCCTCAACAACCTGGCCGGCATCTACTACAAGAAGGGCAACTACGACAAGGCAGCCGATCTCTGGAAGCAGGTCAAGAGCATCGACCCCACCAGTCCTCAGGCTAGCCTGAACCAGGGTCTGCTCGCTCTTCGTAACGGCGACGTGCGCAATGCCGAGACGCTGATTAGCAACGGAGCACTTGCTCAGGAATACGGCGAGGCTATGGCTACGGTCAACACCCTGAAGGGTAACTATGACGAGGCTATCAGCCAGTTCGGCAATGTCAACACCAACAACAAGGCTGTGGCTCAGATTTGTGCCGGCAAGCTGATGGATGCTACCAATACACTGAACGCTGTGGCCAATCCCGACGGCATGACTTCCTACCTGAAGGCTATCATTGCTGCCCGTCAGTCGAACGGCGATGCTGTGGTCAGCAACCTCAAGCAGGCTGTACAGCTCGATCCCTCGCTCGCCCAGAAGGCTGAGAACGACATCGAGTTCGCCAAGTACGCTTCCGCTATCACTGGTATCTGATTCTGATTTGTTTTTGAATAAAAAAGCCCGCTCCGGGAAGGAGCGGGCTTATTTTTCTAGGCTATTCTAGGCTAT
>CAJOOX010000128.1 GCA_905236195.1 uncultured Bacteroidales bacterium | reverse complement strand
GGCCATCGAGGCATCGAGGAGTTCGTTGAAGTTGTGGGGCAGAATTTTGGACGAAAGGCCCACGGCAATACCCTCGACACCCTGTGCGAGGAGCAGGGGGAACTTGACAGGCAGGTTGATAGGCTCCTTCTTGCGGCCGTCGTAGCTGAGCTGCCAGGGTGTCACCTTGGGGTTGAATACCGTCTCGAGGGCAAAGGGCGAGAGGCGCGCCTCGATGTAACGCGGGGCGGCGGCATCATCACCCGTGAGGATGTTGCCCCAGTTGCCCTGCGTGTCGATGAGGAGATCCTTCTGTCCCATCTGCACCAGCGCATCGCCGATGGAGGCATCGCCGTGGGGATGGTACTGCATGGTCTGACCCACGATATTGGCCACCTTGTTGTAGCGGCCGTCGTCGATCATCTTCATGGCATGGAGGATACGCCGCTGCACCGGCTTCAGTCCGTCAAGGGCATGAGGGACAGCACGTTCCAGGATGACATAGCTGGCATAATCCAAAAACCAGCTCTGATACATCCCGCTCAGGTGATGAATCTTGTCATCGCCGGCAGAGTCGTCGTTGTGAGGCCGGTAGCCATTGCCTGCTACGATTTCTTCGGTATTCTCGTCGTTGATATCCATATAATTAGATCTGCATTTTACCGCCAAAGCCTATTTTGGCGCAGCAAATATACTCAATATTTCCCAATCTTCCAAATTTTCGGGCATTTTTTAAGTTTTTTAGACCAAAGATTTTGGATATTCGGGATTTATCCCCTATCTTTGCTCCATAATAAGGCATTTTTTATGAAAGACAATTCAGCAGAAATATTTCCCATTGTGGATGAGCGCGGTCGCGTGACAGGACAGATTACCCGCGGCGAAGCTCACAGTGGCAGCAAGGTGCTCCATCCCGTAGTGCATCTCCATCTTTTCAACCCCCGTGGCGAACTCTACCTGCAGCGGCGCCCCGACTGGAAGGACATCCAGCCCGGCAAATGGGACACGTCGTGCGGCGGACACATCGACTACGGCGAGACTCCCGAAGAAGCCTTGCGCCGCGAGGTGGGCGAAGAACTCGGCATCACGGGGTTCCGTCCGCTGCCGATGGGGATGTATGTCTTTGAGAGTGCCCGCGAGAAGGAACTTGTCTATGTGAACCGCGCGGTATGGACAGGCGAGGTACATCCCTCGGCCACCGAGCTGGACGGCGGACGGTTCTGGAGCCGCGACGAGATTTTGGAGAACATCGGCAAGGGGGTGTTCACGCCCAATTTCGAGAGCGAGTACCAGCGATTCCTGCTCGACGTGACACAGCCCGGCGAAGGAGCCTTCCTGCCGCCCACAGAAACGCTTCCCCGAGGCATTATACAGTCTCTGTGCGGAGTTTGTCCCGTCATCCCGTCGGACTGTTTCATTGCCCCCAATGCCGCGGTTATCGGGCAGGTGAGGGTGGGACACGAATGTTCGATATGGCACGGGGCAGTACTGCGCGGCGATGTGCACACCATCACGCTGGGCGACCGCAGCAACGTGCAGGACAATGCCACCATCCACGTCTCGACATGGACGGCATCTGCTGTGATCGGCAACGATGTGACCATCGGCCACAACGCCTGCGTCCACGGATGCACAATTCACGACGGTGCCCTGATCGGAATGGGCAGCACGGTGCTGGACGGCGCCGAGATAGGCGAGGGAGCCATTGTGGCCGCCGGCGCCCTCGTGCTCCAGAATACAAAAATCGGAGCGCACGAAATCTGGGCCGGTGTACCTGCCAAGTTCGTCAAAAAGACAGTGCCCGGACAGGCTGAAATCCTGGCCAGGCACTACACAGAGCTGAAAAAGTGGTATGAAAGTTGATCAGCAGGCCCCATAAAGCCCATTGAAAAACCAGATCATTTACCGGAGAACGTAAAGTCCGTCTTCACCACGTCATAGCCATAGATGGTCTTGAAATCGTCACGCATGGAAATGACATGGTAGCCGGCCTCGCTCCACTGAGCCCCGAGGTTGAGGGCCTTCTCACGGTTGGCGTGGTCGCGGGCCTCGTCGTCGGCAATGAGCATGAAGGCAGCCGACTTGTACTGAGGATTGCTCAGCGCATAGTTATGCATGGAACAGTCGCCGCCGCTGTTGCCGAACGAAAGCACGGGCACCTTGCCTATCTCCTGCGTGATCTGCAGCACCTTGTTGGTCTTCAGGTTTTTGATGATGAGTTCGTCGGTGCGGATAAGGTCCTCAGCCTTTCCCATCGTATAATCGACACCCTCAACGGTTCCCTGACTGGAGGACATGAGTTTCACATCCATACCGATCACGCGGTTGGAGGGGATGCCGACGGACTGGGTCAGCGCACGGCAGATGAAACGGTCGGAGCCGCTGACGACATAATAGGTAAAGCCGTTGTCCTTCAGATAGTCGAACACCTCGAGCATGGGTTTATAGAAACTCTGGCCGTAGGTCATGCCTGAAAAACCGTTGGCTTCCCTGGCGGCATACGCTTTGACGTAGGAGTCAAACTCTGCCAGCGTCATGCCGGCATAGGCTTTTGCGGCCGCATAGGCATGTATCATGTCGAAGTGGTCGGGCAGTTTCTTGCCAGTACGCACAAAGTCACGGATATTCTGAGCAGCCTCCCTGACGTCATCAGGCGCATTGTAGGAATCATCGTCCAGGGCGCGGTATTCCAGCAGGTTGTACTCAAAATAGGTAGGATAGAGCTCGCCCACAAATGTGCCGTCCATATCGAAGGTGGCGATGCGGTCTTCTTCCTTGATAAAGTTGGGAGAATTCGGGTCGGTCACATCCTTCACATAATCCTGCAGGGCAGTCAGTGCCTCGCACTGGTTCCACTGCGTGAAGTATTCCTTCGTCTGCGGAGTCACTTCGTTTTCATCGTCCTTGCTGCACGAAGTCAGCACGGTAAAGGCGCAAACCAGGATGGCGGCCAGCATCCACATTTTAATCTGTTTCATTCGAGTTGGTTATTGATTATTGTTTCTCTGTCATTCGACGGGTTATTTCGAACCGCCGCCCAGAGCGATGTAAAGAGCAATGACGGCCTCAGCGGCATCATACATGTTCATGGCCTCGTTGAGCTGGGCCTGCAGCAGCGACTCCTGAGCGGTGAGCACTTCGAGGTAGCTGGCCTTGCCGTTGTCCATCAGTTCGTGGGTGCCGTTATAGGCCTCTTGAAGCACTTGCACCTGACGCTGGTAGTAGGTGTTTTTCTCGCGGGCAGCCTTACAGTCGGCCATCGCCTCGTTCACCTGGTTGCCGGCATTGATGACGGTCTGGACATACTTCTTCTGAAGGTCTTCCTCGGTGAGCGAGGCAATCTTCTTGTTGGCAATCAGACGGCCGCGGGCAAAGAGGGGCTGGGTGAGCTGGGCGACAGCCGTGAGCAGCAGTTTGCCGGGATCGATAACGGCGATACCGGCATTGTTGGTCCAGCCGGCCGTACCGTTGAGCGTGATGCCGGGGAAGAAGGCGGCACGGGCAGCAGCCGTGTTATAGAACGCCTCCTCCATGGCATGGTTGG
>CAJOOX010000127.1 GCA_905236195.1 uncultured Bacteroidales bacterium | reverse complement strand
CGGGAGCGGCCTTCTTGGCGGGATGGCCCCACTTGAAGGTTACGCCGGCCATAGCGGTGAGCTGCCAGTCACAATTGTTGTTGATTTTGGAGTTGAAACGGTCGGAAAGGCTGTTGGCATCCACTTCGAGATTCACGGCCCAGTTGCGGGTGAAGTTGTAGTCGCAGGCCAGACCGAGACGAAGGTTGTGGCTCCAGCGGTGGTCGTCCCAGGCGTTGACATTCTTCTCAGCGAGGTTGGAGCCCAGACGCTTCACAGCAGAGGTGAGATCGTCATTATCCCATGCATAGGCTGCACCTACACCGGCAATGAAGTAGGTGTTGAAGCAGTGATACTTGTTCTTGCTGAAAATATTGGTGAGGTTGAGGAGGAGGTCGATGTCACCGGTCACATACTTGAAATCATAGGTGCCGTCGAGAGACTTGAGACCGCCGCGGGACTTCCATGCCTGAGCATCGAGACGAAGACCCACCTCAGGGGTGAAGAAACGGCCGAACTGTACACCGACTGCAGGGGTAATCAACTTGGCGTGATCATAGTCTGTGGGGACAATCTGGATACCGCCTTTAGCACCCACAAACCAATAGGGAGCCGGTTCCTTGGAATCGTCAGCTGCAAAAACTGATACGGCTGTGAGGCTCACAAGCGCTGCAACAGCCAAACTGAATAATTTTTTCATTGTTATATTGTAAATTAGTGATATTTTCCGCTGCAAATTTAGCAAAATATTTTGATATTAGGTGTAAAAAATCAAAAAAAATCTTTATTTCCGTCTAAATATTTAAATTTCTTTACATTTTAGAGGCGATTTTGGTATAAAATACGTATCTTTGCAAAAGAATATCCGCATAATGAGAATCAAAACGAATGCAACCGAAAAGACCCCCTGGGCGGCTCACGTCAGCATGCTCATCGCCTGCGCCATCTGGGGTCTGATGTCGCCGACGACGAAAGATGTCACCGAAACTCACTTGATAAGCGGCGTCGAACTGGTCACTTTCCGTGTGACCGGTGCGGCACTGTGCTTCTGGGTTGCATCCCTTTTTGTGAAACGCGAACCGCTGGCACGGAAAAAGGACTACGTGATGCTGTTTCTGGCATCGATGCTGTGTGTGGTTCTGAACCAGTGCTGCTACACGATCGGCATCAGTTACACGTCGCCGGTGGATGCAAGCATCATGTCGACGACGATGCCTATCTTCACGCTGATTTTGGCTGCCCTGATTCTGAAGGAACCCATTACGTGGAAGAAGGTGCTGGGCATCATCCTGGGTGCCACAGGCGCCATCCTGCTGGTGCTGTGGAGCAAGGCCTCGACACCGGGCGACCGTCCGATGCTGGGCAACCTGCTCTGCATCTCGGCACAATGCAGTTTTGCGCTTTACCTGACCCTGTTCAAACACCTGATACAGCGTTACAGCGTCATCACCACAATGAAGTGGATGATGCTCTTTGCCGCCCTGGTCATCACGCCCTTCACCTCCGGACGGATGGCAGCGCTGCCCTGGACGGGAATCAGCGCGGATACCTGGTGGGAAACCGCCTACGTGGTGGTGGGCGGCACCTTTGTGGCCTATATCTTCTCAACCTACGGACAGAAGAAACTGCGGCCTACGGTTGTTTCGGTCTATAACTATGTGCAGCCCATAGTCTCCTTCCTCGCCTCGGTCATCATGCTGGGCATAGGCTTCGGCTGGACACAGGCCATTGCCATCCCGCTGGTTTTCTGCGGCGTTTGGCTCGTAACGCAGAGCAAGTCGCGCAGGGATCTCATCATTGAACGAAGAAACAGTATTAAAAACATCATACACAAATGAAACGTCTGATCACTTTTCTCTGTCTGACATTTGTCATGGCAAGTTGCTCCTGGGCCAAACAGGAGAAAGAGTACAAACTCTACGGCATCGCCTTCTACAATCTGGAGAACCTTTTCGACACCAAGCACGACGAAGGCAAAAACGACTATGAATTCCTGCCGGACGGCGGCTATCACTGGACGGAACAGAAATACCAGTCGAAACTGAAGAACATGGCGACGGTCATCTCGCAGCTCTGCGACAAGATTCCCGCCGGTGCCGCCATCGTGGGTCTGGCCGAATGTGAGAACATCGGCGTATTGGAGGACCTCGTGCAGCAGGAACCCATCGCCAAGCGCGGCTACAAACCCGTCCTGATTGAAGGACCAGACCGCCGAGGCATCGACTGCGGCCTGCTCTACAACCCGCGGTTCTTCACGCTGGAAAGCACCAAACTGGTGCCCTACAAAGATCCCGACAATCCGGGATTCAAGACGCGCGGCTACCTGGTGGTGGGCGGCAAACTGGACGGCGAGAAACTGCACGTCATCGTGTGCCACTGGCCCTCACGCGCTTCTGACGACCGTTGCCGCGTTGTGGCAGCCCAGGGCGTGAAAGCCGTCAAGGACTCCCTGCTCCGCGCCTTCCCCAACTCGAAGATTTTCATCATGGGCGATATGAACGACGACCCGAAGAACAACTCGATGGTCAAGGGACTGAACTGCAAACACAAACTCAAAGGACTGAAGGACGACGACCTCTACAACCCCTGGTGGGATGTGCTCTACAAGGTGGGACAGGGAACGCTGCTCTACCAGGGCGAATGGAACCTGTTCGACCAGATTGTCTTCACAGGCAACATAGTGAACGGCAGCGGCAAACACCTTACCTATTATAAGAGCGAGATTTTCCTCCGTCCGTGGCTGATGCAGGAAGAGGGCAAATACAAAGGTTCTCCCAAACGAACCCATGCCGGCGGCACCTGGCTGAACGGCTACAGCGACCACTTCCCCACACAAGTATATCTGAAGAAAGAGAAATGATCACCATACGACTCAAAAAGAAAAAAGAGGAATCGCTCCACCGGTTCCATCCGTGGGTATTCTCGGGCGCCATCGAGCAGATGGACGGACAACCCGAAGAAGGCGACTGGGTACGCGTAGAAAGTTTCCAGCACGAATTCCTGGGCGTCGGCCAATATCAGATAGGCTCCATCGCCGTACGCATATTCTCATGGGAGGACCGCGAGATTGACGATGCCTTCCTGCGGGAGCGCATCCAGGTGGCCTTCAACCTGAGGAAGGATCTGGGACTGATACGCGGCAACGAGAACAATGCCTATCGTCTGATACACGGCGAGGGCGACTATCTGCCCGGACTCGTTGTGGACGTATATGCCCACACGGCGGTGATGCAGGCCCATACGGCAGGCATGCACTACCTGCGGCGCCGTCTGGCCGAAGCCCTGGTAGCTGTTGCCGGTGCCGACATCCAGCACGTCTACTACAAATCGGAGACGACCCTCCCCTACAAAGCCGACCTGGACCCCGTGAACGGTTACCTGATTGGCGGCGAAGGCAATACCGACATCGCCATCGAGAACGGACTGAAGTTCCATGTAGACTGGCTCAAGGGACAGAAGACGGGGTTCTTTGTGGACCAGCGTGAAAACCGTGCCCTCGTGGAGAAATACGCCAAGGGAAAGAACGTCCTCAATATGTTCTGCTACACGGGCGGATTCTCAGTCTATGCGATGCGCGGCGGAGCCAACCGGGTGGCCAGCGTGGACGTGAGCGCCCAGGCCATCAGTCTCACCAGCCGAAATATGGAACTCAACTTCCCCGACGACCCGCGTCATGAGGCCGTGTGCGAAGATGCCTTCTCCTACCTCGCCAAAATGGGCGACCAGTACGACCTTATCATTCTGGACCCTCCGGCCTTTGCCAAACACAAGAAGGTGCTCCACAATGCACTGCAGGGTTACCGCCGGCTGAACGCTGCTGCCCTGGAGAAAATCCGTCCGGGCGGCATCCTGTTCACCTTCTCCTGCTCGCAGGTGGTAACGAAGGACGACTTCCGCTGCGCCGTCTTCTCGGCAGCCGCACAGGCCCGCCGACGGGTGCGCATACTCCGTCAGCTCCACCAACCCGAGGATCATCCCATCGACATCTACCACCCCGAAGGCGAATATCTGAAGGGACTCGTGCTCTACGTAGAATAACCCCTTCCTCCACACATAACAAAAGCCGCAGACCCGACGGGCCTGCGGCTGCTTTTTATGCATACCCCGAAAGGGGCTTGTAATTAATTGTTCTCAGGACGGAGCTTACGAACCACTTCGCCGGTGCGCCACATCTCAGAGTCGTGAAGTTCCTTGAGCTCGGCATTGAGTTTCTCGCGATAGCCGGGCTGGTTGTTGGAATCCATGGAAATCTGAGCCTCGTTGCCGCACTTCACGCTCTCGTAGAGACGCTGAACGACGGGCTTGATAGCATCGTGGAAGGGGCCTTTCCAGTCGAGGGCACCGCGCTGGGCAGTGGTCGAGCAGTTGGCATACATCCAGTCCATGCCTTTCTCGGCGAAGAGGGGCATGAGGGACTGCGTGAGCTCCTCGACGGTCTCGTTGAATGCCTCAGAAGGCGTGTGGCCGTTCTCGCGGAGCACTTCGTACTGAGCAGAGAGGAGACCCTGGATAGCGCCCATCAGCGAACCACGCTCGCCGGTGAGGTCTGACGTAGCCTCGCGCTGGAACGTAGTCTCGAAGAGATAACCGGAACCGATACCGATGCCGACAGCAAGCGTGCGGTCGAAAGCCTTGCCCGATGCGTCTTGATAGATAGCATAGGAAGAGTTCAAGCCGCGGCCCTGAAGGAACATGGTGCGAAGAGAAGTACCGGAACCCTTGGGAGCAACCATGATAACGTCGATATCCTTGGGGGGAACGACACCGGTGCGATCATTCCAAGTGATAGCGAAACCATGAGAGAAATAGAGGGCCTTGCCGGCTGTCAGGTGCTTCTTGATGGTGGGCCATACTTCAATCACAGCAGCATCGGAGAGGAGGCACATGATGATGGTGCCTTTCTCGCAAGCCTCTTCAATGGAGAAGAGCGTTTCTCCGGGCTTCCAACCGTCGCTCACAGCCTTGTCATAGGTCTTGCCGGGACGCTAGCCTACAATCACGTTGAAACCATTGTCGCGGAGGTTGCAAGCCTGACCTGGGCCCTGTACACCATAACCAATCACTGCGATGGTCTCGTCCTTCAAAATCTCACGAGCCTTCTCGAGTGGGAATTCTTCACGTGTCATT
>CAJOOX010000126.1 GCA_905236195.1 uncultured Bacteroidales bacterium | reverse complement strand
TTTTTGTTAAAAATTGACAAATTTTGAGCAATTTATAGATTTGTTAGGCTTTTTACGGGCAAATACAGTGATTTCTCCCACACATGGGAAAGGAGCTGCCTCATGGGTGAAAAATGCATCGAAATGTGCAGGATGAGGGCTGGGGACCTGAAGACCGGCTTTGGCAACCCGCGCAAGATCAGTAAGAAAAAATTGGAAGAACTTGGACATAGCTTTGAGATGCTTGGTGATTTCGGAATTTTTCTTATTGACGAGGATAACAACGTGATTGGAGGTAATCAGAGACTGAAAGCGGTGCTGCAAGTTTACGGACCTGAAAAGGAACTGGACTGCAAACGTCTCATTGGTTATAGCGAAGCCGAACTGCGGGCAGTCAATATCAAAGACAACACTCACTCCGGCGAATGGGATTTGGAGTTGCTTGCTGATTGGACCGCTGACCTCAATCTTGACCTTGGCCTTGACCTTCAAAATGGGCAAAAGACAGAGGAAAGATCTATTGATGAGATGGAGCTTGTTCCCTATGAGAAGTACAACTATGTACTGCTTGCCTGTAGGTCTGAACTTGACTACGACATCCTGATTGACAAACTTGGATTAAGAGACAAAAAAGTAATGATTACCGACAAAAGAAGCATTAAAGCAAGAGCTGTCTGGTATGATAAGGTAGAGCATTTGCTTTTTGGAGGCAAGTAATCATGAGGCATATCAACGTATTATTTACAGCTGTAAGTGGATGGCCTACGCACGCTACTGTAAACGCACTAAGGAATAGTAATAACGCCGAATATACAATTATTGGCGTTGACTGTCACCCGAATGTCGCATCCCTGAATTATGTAGACTATCTGTATCAGGTTCCGAAGTGTTCTGACGAACATTATATTGACGCACTCATTGGGGTATGCAAAAGGCACAACGTCAATATCATTGTTCCGCTGATTAGCGAAGATATTACTCCGCTGTGGAACAATGCAGTAAAACTGCATCAACTCGGAATTAAGGTCTTGCTTTCCGGAAGAGACAGTAAATTGCTCGTTGCGAACGATAAATTGCTGCTCGAAGAGTTTCTTCTGTCCAATGGCATCAACGTAATGCCGAAAACTGCAAGGCTGAATCTCTCCAGAATCGATAGAGATTTGGAGTTGCTTGGTTATCCTGATAAACCGGTGGCTGTCAAACTGAAAGATGGCTGCGGAGCGATCGGATTCAAGATCCTCGACGAGAAGAAGGCCGGAAATTTTAAAGGAGTTTCATCCAGAGAACTGAGAGTGAACCCCTACATCTCTAAAGAACAACTCTTGGCGTTGTCTGAGAGCGCAAAAGGGAGGTATTTGCTTCAGGAATATATGCCCGGATCCGAACTTGGCGTACTTTGTCTTGTGGATCATGGGAGAACTGTCTATTCCCTGTCCCATGAAAATTATGATATGCAGTATGCTACCACTACAGACTGTGAGTTGGTCAATAATGAACAAGCCAACTCCATAGTCAGGGATGTGAACGCGCTATTGAGGCTTGACGGCAACATCGGATATGATTTTAAGCGCGATGCCGAAGGCAGACTTCGGTTGCTGGAAATCAATCCGAGGATTAGCGCTACCGTATCTCTTGCCGTTAAAGCTGGCCTGAATATTGTGGAGATGGGAGTCTTTCACGCTCTTGGATATGACATTGATGAGAATGTCATTCCTATGTACGGAATGCGAATGCAAAGAGTATATGGAACCCTTTACACATATAGGGGTGAGCCGTATGGGAGCTGATTTCACATTTCAGGTCTACATCATCAGTTCGTCAAGGTATTCGCGAGGACCGATTACTGCGAAGAATTTCTTGAACTACAAACATGTGGTCAGGAAGTCTCAAGAAAATGCCTATTTGGAGAATGGATTCGAGAATGTAATTTCATTCACCGATGAGCTGATAAACAGCTATACGAAAGTATTCAACTATCTTGTAGATCATGCTCCGGAAGATGTAATTGCCATTGTGGATGATGATATCGATTTTTTCAAATACCGGACTGACAAGATCGAAAAAATAAAATCCGCTGAAATTGTACAGTCTGAGTTTGAAAGGCTCGGACAGATCATCTATGATCTTGAACTTGGGCTGGCGTTTGGCCCCCCTAACTCAATTCCGTACAATTATACAAGTGAGTTTTCATGGCTTGGAATTCCCGGTGCATGGAAGATTATCAACAGGGATAAGATTAAGGCACGGATGGATGCTCAGATCGATAGAAATGTCGATATTGATCATGTATTACAGGAGGTGTTGCTTAATCGGGTTTGTATCGATGCGAAATACTTATGCGATGAGGCATACAAAGATAAAATCACAAGAAGCAGTGGATCTTTGTATTCCAGAAACAGCATAGAAAGTTCAATCGATCAGATGAAACTTCGATGGGGAAAGTATTTCAGGTACGATGCAAAGAAAAACGTTCCTTATATACTCGTATCGAGATAGACATATCTTTACTTGATTTTCTGACATATTTATCTTGACGAAAAAGTAACCCATGTTGTATAATTAGAATGTCCTTAAAAACATTCTTAAATGGAAGGAAGATGGCAAAATGGGTTACGAATATAGAACGACGAACGGGTACAATATGTTTGACATGTCCTCCATGCTGCAGAAGGCGATCAGGCGCGGCGACTTCACTCATGCGGGATTTGCCGCGAATGAGCTGTACTACTCGTATTACAGCTATCTGTGGAGGCGACTGCTCGTCATCTCGGCTGAGGACTGCTACGGCATCATGACTAAAGAAATCATGGCTCTGAAAGAAGCCGATGACCTGTTGAACGCCAAGAAGAAAAGGGGCGAACCGAGGGACGAGATTTTCATTTCCAAGGCGATTGTCCTGCTGTGCATGGCGTTGAAGAATCGGGACGCCTGTTACTTTGCCCTGAACTTCATGTCCAGTGAGAACCCTATCGACCCGTCCAAGATCGAACATGTTGACATCTCTGCGTGTGAACTTGGTGATGACGGCATCCCTGAGTGGGTATATGATGAACACACGATCAGGGGAAAGAGGAACGGCAAGACATCGCTTGATATGATTGAGAGCGAAGAAAAGGCGCTGGAGCCGCATCAGTTTTCGCTCTTCGATGATGGGGACTGGAGCCAGTGGAAGGAACATCGGGAAAAACAGGGACGGCTGTGCGAGAAGGACAGACGGAGGTATCCTTCCTTTGCAAAAGGGAAGACTCATTATGAGTAATAAATGACTGGGGTGAAGTTCCCCCGGTTTTGGCAGAATGACACGGCTCCGGACAGCATTTGCCGGGGCCGTTTTTCTAAGAAGGTGATATTTTGGCACGAAATCCGAAGCAGGACGCAAACTTAGCCCCTCCATTTACAAGTAATCAAGACCACGAGGAAGCTGTAAAGAATGGGCGAAGAGGTGGCATTGAATCCGGCAGGAAACGGAGAGAAAAGCGGGATGCGAGGGAAGCTGTCCG
This sequence comes from uncultured Bacteroidales bacterium, assembly GCA_905236195.1. Classification (GTDB taxonomy): domain Bacteria; phylum Bacteroidota; class Bacteroidia; order Bacteroidales; family UBA3663; genus Liminaster. Next base: position 2,965 of record CAJOOX010000126.1, on the reverse strand, counting down.
GTATATTCTTGGACTTGCCGCTACAGGGAATTTTCTTAATCACACAATGGACATCGGAGCGAAGAAAAAAGACGGGATTACCAATATGGAGGCGTTACAGGCGCGTATTTTTACCAGGGCCATGACCGGGGACCTTGAAGCGTATCAAATACTCATGAAAGTCGCTGGCTATGACGAAGCTGAACGCAGGAAAGACAGGGAGAGTGAAGCGCGAGTCAGAGCCATGGATAAATCCGGTATCCCTGTCTCTGAGGGGGTAGATGTCGCTACAAGAAACGAAGTGATGATTGTTCTGCCAGACGATGGGCGCGGCGCCCCTGGTGCTGTCGGAATTACCGAAAGTGACGCCGAGTCTCTGACGACGAGCCAGCAAAACTGAGGGTACGAAAGATGGGTCACTATGCGAAGAACGATTATTACACCGCAGCCTGGAGCGCAATGGTCGTTTCTCGCATCGAGTGCCGATGTGGTGATTTATGGAGGCGCGGCTGGCGGTGGAAAAAGTTATGGCTTACTGCTTGTCCCGCTCAGGCATATTAAAGTTCCTGGTTTCGGTTGCACCATATTTAGAAGAAGTTTTAATCAGATATTTTCACAAGGCGGTCTATGGGATACCGCAAGCTCCATATATGCTCAAATACCTGGAGCGCATCCATCCTTATCCAGAAGCGAATGGAGATTCTCCGACAGCAACGGTATTCTGACATCGAAGGTATCATTTGCACACATTGATCGTGATGATGGATTGATTTCCTGGCAAGGTTCACAGCTCTGTGGAATCGGATTTGACGAACTGACGCATTTCACAGAGCGTCAGTTTTTCTATATGTTTTCTCGGAACCGTTCCACCTGCGGTGTAAAACCTTTCGTCCGGGCTACCTGCAACCCGGACGCTGATAGTTGGGTAGCAAAGTTTATCGCTTGGTGGATTAATCAGGAAACCGGCTATCCTATCAAAGAGCGTAGTGGCGTCATTCGATGGTTTATTCGTCGCGAGGAAGTTTTACATTGGGCTGACACACCGGAGGAACTTTGGGAAAAATTTGATCTCAACACCAAAGAGGAACGACAAGAGCCGAAGTCCGCGACATTCATCATGTCCACCATCTACGACAACAAGGTGCTTATGAAGCATGACCCTCAATATCTTGCCAGTCTGAAAGCAATGCCATTGGTCGAAAGGGAACGTCTCCTGTATGGCAACTGGAAGATCAAACCCTCTGCCGGTACGTTCTTCCAGCGCACACAGATAGGCGCAATGCTTACCGCCGTCCCGGACGATTTGGAGGCCGTATGCCGTGGGTGGGACTTGGCGGCAACCGACAAAACTGAGAATGAGAGCGCGGCCTTTACTGCTGGTGTTCTAATGGGACGGCGAAAGAATGGCCGCTTTGTGGTTCTGGATGTTATCAATCAGCAGCTCCGGGCAGGGGATGTCCGTAAACTGGTGCTGCAAACCGCCCGGATAGATCATAACAAGTATGCGTGGGTGCGGCAACGCCTCCCGCAGGACCCCGGTCAGGCGGGAAAAGAACAGGCACAGTCCTACCTCTCCATGCTGGCCGGATTCGATGTCAAGATTGTGACAGAATCCGGTGACAAGGCCACCAGAGCGGAACCGATGGCCGCTCAGTGGCAGCACGGCCAATTCGATGTCATGGTTGGGGAATGGAACGATATGTACTTCAATCAGCTTGAATCTTTCCCGGATTCCAGATGGAAGGATATGGTCGATGCCAGTTCATCCGCGTTTAATGAGCTGACACTCGGCATGGCCTTTAACATCGACAGCTTGATTTCGTGACGTAGGAAGGCAATACCGCCAGATTTTCCTGTTGACATTACAGGAAAAAGCGGATATACTATGTATATCCGCTTTTGGGGGTGTTTGTATTGGAAATCGCAAGCAAGGTATTCTCTCTCGGAAACAGCAACGCGATTCGGCTGCCGCATCTTATGATGGAAGCACTTTCGCTCAAAGCTGGAGACGCAATTACGTTAGAAATCCTGAATCACCAGGAACTGCTGGTCAGGAAGCGGACTGTGCATACGGCTTATCCCTCTATTCGGGAACTGTTTACCGGATACTCCGGAGGATATGAACCTGTAGAGATGGAAGCGGATGATGGCATTGGAAAGGAGTTGTTGTGATGGCCTATCAGCCAAAATCTGGAGACATTATCTGGGTTGACTTCAACCCGCAGACCGGACACGAACAGAGAGGGCGGCGACCCGCTCTTGTTGTCTGGGGGAATGACGCTCTGGAGATGATTCCCATGATGGCTCAGGTCTGCGCAATCAGCAATACGGATAATGGTTTCCCGCTCCATGTGCCTCTGGATTCCGCCAGTGAGAATACAACAGGCTTTGTGCTGTGTGAGCAGAGCAAGGTGTTCGATCTTCGGGCAAGGAATGCCGTTTACAAAGACAGGGTGTCACCGGAGGTACTGGACAGAGTAAAGGGAATTCTGAAAGCGCTTCTGGATTAACACTGCGTGAAAGGAATCAAAGAGGTAATCCCCGGACTGTAACAGCCGGAGCAGTGATTCGGTAAAAATCTAATCAAAGCACAGAGTAGACGGTTTTCCGCCTGCTCTTTTCATATATGCTGGCATAGCTCAGTTGGTAGAGCAGCCGCCTTGTAAGCGGCAGGTCGGCGGTTCGAGTCCGTCTGCCAGCTCCATGCAGGGGCGTGATTGCAGCACGAAAAGCGGAGACTTTGCTCCTTTCACTCCGCTCCCCTGCTTTTCCATAATTTGAAATGGCAAGTTAGGAAAGGAAGGTTCAAGCTATGAACGAAATGCTGGTATTCGAGAACGAGCAGTTCGGCAGGGTTCGTACTGTGACGATTGACGGCGAACCGTGGCTGGTCGGCAAGGACGTGGCAACGGCGCTGGGGTACAGCAACACCAAGGACGCCATTGGCAGCCACGTTGATGCGGAGGACAAGCAGGTCATTCAAAGG
>CAJOOX010000125.1 GCA_905236195.1 uncultured Bacteroidales bacterium | reverse complement strand
TGCAAAGGTACGTGGCGAGGTCAATGAGACGATGAAGAACTATCCTCTCTTTGCTTATTAAAATTACCGCTATAAATGAATAAGCGCCTGCAGAGATTACTGCGGGCGCTTATTGTTTTGAAGTTCGTCGGGTTTACCAGATCTTCACACGATCCTCGGGAGCGACGTAGAGTTTGTCGCCGGGCTTGATGCCGAAGGCCTCATACCAGGTGTCGATGTGGGGAAGTGTTCCGTTGACGCGGAGGTGCTGGGCGGAATGAACATCGACCATCGCATAGTAGTGGAGCAGTTCGTTCGTCGTTACACCTGCCCATACGTTGGCATAGGAGAGGAAGAAACGCTGTTCGGGCGTGAATCCTTCGATGACGGGCAGTTCCTTGCCGGCCGTGGCCTCCTTGAATGCCTGATATGCGATGTTGACGCCGCCGTGGTCGGCAAGGTTCTCACCCAGACACTGGTGGCCGTTGGCGTGGAGCTCTCCGGGAATGACCCAAAGCGAATCGAAGAAGGTGGCAAGCTGTTCGGCTGGAACTTTGAAACGTTCAACGTCTTCCTGGTTCCACCATACGCGCATATTGCCGTCCTTGTCGAACTGGCGGCCCTGGTCGTCGAACCCGTGGGTCATCTCGTGGCCGATAACGACACCGATGGCACCGTAGTTCATGGCATCGTCAGCACTCATGTCGAAGAACGGAGGCTGGAGAATGCCGGCGGGGAAGCAGATTTCGTTCGTGGTGGGGTTGTAGTAGGCATTGACCGTCTGGGGCGTCATCAGCCACTCGTCTTTGTTGACGGGTCTGTTGTAATGCTTCTCTTTGTCGAGATTCCAATAGAAGTTGCTGATTTCATGCATGTTGTCGGTGAGGTTCTTCTCAGGATCGACAACGAGTTTCGAGAGGTCGTCCCACTGGTCGGGATAACCGATCTTGACATAGAAGGTAGCCAGTTTCTCAAGGGCAACCTGCTTGGTGCTGTCGCTCATCCACTCTTGGGCCTTGATGCGTTCGCCAAGCACCTTCTGGAGGTTATGAACGAGTTCGAGCATACGTTCTTTGTTCCGGGCGGGGAAATATTTCTCAACATACATCAGGCCTACAGCTTCGCCGAGAGTGCCGTCCACGGTGTTGACAGCACGTTTCCAGCGGGGCTGCATCTCCTTGGCTCCTGTGAGCGCCTGATTGTACTTGAAGTTCTCCTCTACAAAATCATCGCTGAGGGTTCCTGCCAAACCGGCAATGGTACGCTCCTCGTAGAAAGTCTTGAGGTCTTCGAGGGGTGCTGTCATCAGGAGTTTGCAGCCCAGTGCGATGGGTTCGGGCTGACCGCAATCGACAGAATCTGTTTTGTCATAGCCGTAGTTCTTGAAGTAGGTAGCCCAGTCGAAGCCGTTGGTGGCTTCCGAGAGAGTCTTGAGGTCCATCTTGTGGTAATTGGCCTCAGGATCGCGGAGCTGCACGCGGCTGTAGTGAACGGGTGCAAGCTGCGACTCATATTTATATACGGTCTCCATTTTGGCCTTGGCGGTAGTTTCGTCGAAGCCGGCCAGTTTGTAGAGGTTGACTACGTGCTGTTTCCAGGCTTCACGCACCTTGACGTTGGCTTCGTCGTCCTTGAGGTAGTAGTCGCGGTTGCCGAGCGACAGGCCGCCCTGATACAGACCGACGATATTCATGCCGGCATTCTTGGCATCGGCTCCGAGATTGACACCGAAGAAGAGTCCGTCATGCTCTTTGGCCATAAAGGTCAGAAGTTCCTCACGGGTCTGGATGGCGTTAATCTTGTCAAGATAGGGTTTGAGTGGAGCGGCACCAAGCTCATTGCGACGCGTGGAGTCCATCACCATGTTGTAGAGATCTCCGATCTTCTGGGAGATGGAGCCCTTCTCATGTTGCTGGGCTGCAATGCCCTGAATCAGTTCGGCAAGCTGGTTGGTGTTGTCGTCGGCAAGTTTGGTAAACGAGCCCCAACGGGGATAAGCGGCCGGCTGGGGATTGTGGTCAATCCAATGGGCCGTAGCATACTGGAAGAAATCGTCACCCGGACGTGCCGTGGTGTCGAGATTCGCAAAATTGATGCCTGCATTGAGCCGTGCCTCAGGTTTCTGGGCGCACGAAGCACAAAGGGCAACTGCGCAGATGGCGCAGGGTAGGATTTTGTTTGTCATTGTTGTTAATTTATTAGAGTTGATAGTAAGCAGTTATAGGAGATTCCCGGGCAATCCGGGGAATTTTTTTATCAGAGTCCCTTGGCTTTGGCCTCGTTCCAAAGACGGTCCATTTCGCCCAGTGTCATGTCGGGCAGCTCACGGCCTTGGGCTTTGGCCTGCTGTTCGACATAGTTGAAGCGGCGCGTGAACTTCTGGTTGGTCTGTTCGAGTGCGGTGTCGGGATTGATATGATAGAGACGCGCTGCATTCACCAGAGCAAATATGAGGTCGCCGAATTCAGCCGTCGCCTTGGTTTTATCCATGTTCTCCACTTCGGCCTGGAATTCTGCAATTTCTTCTTTCACTTTGTCCCACACCTGTTCGCGTTGCACCTGTCGGTTGTGTTCGTCTTTGCCTTTGTCGCCTGGCACACCCCAGTCGAAGCCGATGTTCGAAGCCTTGTCCTGAATACGGTAGGCTTTGATAAGGGCAGGAAGCGCCTGTGGAACGCCGCCCAGGGTTGTGTGCGACGAACCTTTCTCTTTGAGTTTGAGTTTTTCCCAGTTTTCGCAGACCTGACCGGCATCATTGGCTACGGCTTCGCCATAGACGTGCGGATGACGGTAGATAAGTTTGTCACAGAGCGAATTGCAGACATCCGCAATGTCGAACTCGCCTTTCTCTTCGCCGATTTTGGCATAGAAGCAGACATGCAGGAGCACATCGCCGCACTCCTTGCGTATCTCGGCATTGTTTTCCCGGATCAGGGCATCGCATAGTTCATAAACCTCTTCGATGGTGTTGGGCCGCAGCGACTGGTTGGTCTGTTTGCGGTCCCAGGGGCATTTTTCGCGCAGGGTGTCAAGTACCGTCAGGAGGCGTTCGAATGCCGCTTTCTTTTCTTCTATTGTATGCATTGTTTCAAAAAAACTTTGTATGCCTCAATGTCTTCATCATAGGCTCTGGAAGGAGCGATGGGATGTCCGTTGGCATTGAGAATGATGTATTGCGGTTGGGAATTGGAACCGAATTTGTGACGCTGCAGATAACTCCATTTATCGCCGATGGTGCGCAGTTTGGTCCCTTGGCCGTTCTCCTCCACTTCAAGGACGTGGGGAAGCTCTGTCTTGTCATCCACCATGAGGGAGACGAGGATGAAATGGTCTTCGATAAGCCGCTTCACTTCGGGATCGGTCCATACGGAGGCTTCCATTTTGCGACAGTTCACACACCCGTAGCCCGAAAAATCAACCAATACGGGTTTGCCGGTCTGCTGTGCGGCTGTCATTGCCAGATCGAAATCATGGAAATCTGCCTCCACATTATTGTCGTAGAGCGAAAAGTCCTGTGTCGAAACAGGCGGGGCAAAGGCGGCCACTGCTTTGCACGGAGCTCCCCACAACCCCGGTACCATATAGACGGAGAATGCCAGCGAAACCATGGCAAGCATCAGCGCCGTGACGGAAATCTTGCCGTCACCGGGTTCGTCATGCGGCAGCCGTATTTTGCCCAGCAGATAGAAGCCCAACAAGCCAAATATAACAATCCAGAGCGCCAGGAAGGTCTCGCGAGGCATAATGCCCCAGCCGTAGGCAAGGTCTGCTACCGAGAGAAACTTGAGCGAAAGGGCGAGCTCAAGGAAGCCGAGCACCACTTTCACCTGATTGAGCCAGTTGCCCGATTTGGGCATGTTCTGCAGCCATGAGGGAAATAGCGAGAAAAGCGAGAAGGGGAGGGCCAGGGCCAGTGCGAACCCTGTCATTCCAATCAGAGGATGGAGCCATGAACCGCTGGTGGCAGCCTCCACCAGCAGTGTTCCTACAATGGGTGCTGTGCAGGAGAAGGATACCAGGCAGAGCGTGAAGGCCATGAAGACGATTGACAGGAAGCCTGTTGTCTTGTCTGCCTTTTCATCGAGACTGGTGGTCCAGGATGCGGGCAGTGTTAACTCAAATGCACCGAAGAACGACAGGGCAAACACTACCAGCAGGAGGAAGAAGATAATGTTGAAAACCGCATTCGTCGATAGGTCGTTGAGTTTCTGTGCTCCGAAAATTGAAGTGACCACTACGCCCAGAAATACGTATATTATAATAATGGAGAAGCCGTAGGTAAATGCATCGGAAACGGCTTTCCTCCGGTCTTTGGTCCGTTTGAGGAAGAAAGATACCGTCATGGGAATCATCGGCCACACGCAGGGAGTCAGCAGGGCCACCAGTCCGCCCAGGAAGCCGGCGATGAAGATATACCACCAGGCGTGGGCCGCGGAATTGCCGGCCATGGCACCCCCATCGGCGAGTGCATTGAGTTCGTCGATGACCGGGAACCAGAAGTCGGAGGAATCTGAATTCTTTGAATTCTCAGCGTTCGCTGAGTATTCCGATTTACCGGATTCCTCTGATTGCTCCGATTTCTCTGAAACCCTGTCGCCGAATTCGAATTCTTCTGTCATCGGAGGGGTGCAGCTTTCGTCGTTGCAAGCCATGAAACGAACGTAGCCGGCGATGTGGTATTCGGGAGCTGTGAGCCGGATTTGCTGCCGGAAGGTGACTGCGTTTTCGAAATAGGGCAGCTGCATGCCGAAGGCTTCCTCGTAGTGGAGTATCAATTTGCCTTCCGCAGCTTCAAAAGCTCCGGTCGGTTCAGCTCCTTCCATTTTTTCCAAACGGATGGTAGTGGAAGACGGGCCTCCTTCGGGCACATCTGTGCCGTAAACATGCCATCCGGCATCCACTTTTGCTTTGGCTTCGATGGTGACTATGGAATCCGTCTTCTGCAGTTGGATATCCCAGTGAACCGGTTTGGTCATCTGTGCCGACAGTGTCAGCACAGATGTTATGAGAATCGAAAGTATAGTATAAAACTGTTTCATGCTTGTTCTGTTATTATTTCCAGATGGCTTCTATGCTGTGAATCATCGTTGCTGAAGCACCCACGGAACCCGTGTGATGGAATCCGATGCCTCCGAAGTTGTTCTTGTCAACTGCGACGTTCAGATCTGCAGTCGGGCTGATGCCTCGGAGGCCGGTTGCCTGCGGATTCGTTGTCTCGGCATGCGCACTGAGTTTTCCGCTGCTATACTTCAGGGTAATGACGCACGTCGAACGGAAACAGGTCGAGGGAACTTCTTCGGTGAGTGCCGAGGCATTTCCGTCGGTATATTTCATCAGCGAGAAGACCACAGCGCGATCGTACTTCGGCGAACGGGCAATGCGGAGGGCATATCCGTTCATCGTCTGGAAGTCCATTTTAATATAAATGTCGAGATATTGTCCTGTAGCACTGCCGAATCCCTGCCCTGCAGGTTTGCATGGATCCACCCGGAGGATAACGGTCTGCCCGTGGGTCGTCTTCCGCAGCGGGGTGTATCTGGCTCGTGCCCCTCTCGACGCTTCGACCAGGCCCTTTCCGCGGGCACCGTCGGGTGCTGTGCCGTAATACCAGGCATGAAGCGAATCTGCCGTCCAATGATACTGTGCGCAGTCTGCCGGCTTGTATGCATCCAATGTCCAGAATCCGGGCATTACTTCGGGCTGGTATTTAAGCGGGAGCGTCGAAAAATCCTCCACCAGGTTTTTATCCTGCAACTGAAACAGCGTGACGTTGCGTAAGTCGGTTTTTTCTGTATGGGCAACTCCATAGTCGGATGATGCATAGCTGTCCCGCATCTGCGGTACTACCTTGACAGCGATGTGCCAACCCACGTCGGCACCTGTTATCTGATACCTCTTCAGTTGCATGGACGCATGACCCTGACGTACCGGGATTGTGTCTGAGAGATCTGCATTCTTATATCTGTACCAGGTAATCTCACTGTAATCTTCTCCCTCCCCGTCCAACTGGTAGGTGAGATGGAGATTCGTTTTTTCGCTGTCTTCCACCAGGATGGGTTTTAGTTTCCAGCCGGGAGCTTCTGTTAGGAACGGTTTGATTTTCACAGATGTGGATGTGCGTAGGCCGCAGTTGAGCGAGGCCTCAACCTTAGCCGGGACTTCATCGGGCACCTGATTCCGGCTATGGGCCAGAATGCAGTTTCCTTTCGGTGCATGGAGTCCCAACGCTGCGGCTCCTTTCCATTGATAACCTCCGGAGGACGCTTCCGCAGCGATGGCTTGATCAGTGTCGTAATCTCCCCAGCGACGCATCCGGGCAGTGAAGACTGCGGTGTCTCCTTCCGCCTCCAGCCGTTTCTTCGAGGCTTCTATCTTCATCCAGGTGGGGAGCCCCAACAGCCGGATGCCAAGCCGTTTCTCCTCCTGCTCTACCTCCTTTCGCAGGTTTAGGGGATCCCAGTTGTCATCGCCGGCCAGCAGGTTCGGAATATTGTAGAGCAGGCTTCCGTCGGCACGGGGAATGCGGTAGGCAAAGAGCAGGTCATTGCCTTCCAAATCGACGCGGTGGTCCGGGTCACCGATGCTGAGCGGTATGCCGTTGAGGGTCACATGATGCTGGTACGAAATCCCTTTCGGCTGCGGTGCCCAGTCCACCGACAGGGGAGACCCTGCCGCATCGTAAAGAGTCCTCAGGCGC
>CAJOOX010000124.1 GCA_905236195.1 uncultured Bacteroidales bacterium | reverse complement strand
CTCGATGCGGGTGGCGCGCGTCACCTTATTCTCGAAGCGTATGCGGTAGCCCACGGTCGCGCCTACGGGCTCGCCCAGCAGCCAGGCCATGCGCGAGGCAATCTGGCGTGCGGCCACGCGTCTGGGTTCCATTACGATGATTTTGCTCTTCTCGTCGTCCAGCGCGCCCAGCACAGTCAGGGGCAGCACGGTCGATTTGCCGGCACCCGGAGCCGCTGTCACAATGGCGGCCGTTCCACGGCGCAGTATTTCGTTCAACGAACCGACAACGGCCGCTACTGGAAGTCGGGACAGTTCCTCAGTCAGTCGCAGGGTTTTGTATTCCATGATTCAGCAGTTGTCCGAAATGGGAGAGACGGATGAGCCGCGGATGGTCATATTCCTCCGTCCTCTCCAGTTTCCACATCAGATGGTAGGGGATATGTGCCGCCCAGGCTCCCGCCGTAAGGGCAGGCACGACATCGCTCTTGAAGGAATTGCCGACCATGAGCAGTTCGTCGGGGCGGATTTCCAATTCGGAACAGAGCGACAGCACTTCCTGTGATGTTTTGTCCGAGACGACTTTGATATGCTGGAAGTAATTCCATAGCCCTGAACGGCGCAGCTTGTTCTCCTGGTCGAGGAGTTCGCCTTTGGTGAAGACGGCAAGCCGGAGGTCCGTTTTGCTGAGAACATCCAGCGTCTCTTTCACTCCGGGCAGGGGTGTCGCCGGCAGGGCAAGCAGACTCTTGCCCAGCTCCACGATTTCTCCTATGGCCTCAGCCGGAATTTCACCTTTTGATACCTTGACCGCATTTTCGACCAGTGAAATGGAGAACGCTTTGGCTCCGTAACCCAGATTGGGCATATTGGCGGTCTCTACTGCAAACAGTGCATCTGAGATTTCCTCCTCGGTGCCCCAGGGAGCGAGAATCTCAGTGTAGCGTTTTTCCACCGCCACAAATGCGCTCTGGTTGTCCCACAGCGTGTCGTCTGCGTCGAAGGCTATGGCTTTAAGTTTCATCGAACTTGGTTTTGAGATATCGGGCCGTATAACTGTTCTTGCATTTCAGCAGTTCGCGGGGCGTACCTTCGAAGACAATGTTACCGCCGTCGGCACCGCCCTCGGGACCGAGATCAATGACGTGGTCGGCGCATTTGATGACATCGAGGTTATGTTCGATTATCACTATCGTATGTCCGCGTTGCAGGAGACTCTGAAGAGCATCCAACAGGACTTTGATATCATGGAGGTGGAGACCCGTCGTGGGCTCGTCGAAGATGAAGAGTGTAGAATCCTGGCGTTCGGTGGAGAGATAGTAGGCCAGTTTGACACGCTGGTTCTCGCCGCCCGAGAGCGTGGAGGACGACTGTCCGAGTTTGATGTAGCCCAGCCCGACCATCTGCAGCGGCCGAAGACGATCCACAATGGCGGCCTCGTCTTTGAAGAACTCGATGGCTTCATCCACGCTGAGTTCCAGCACCTCCGAGATATCCTTTCCCTTGTATTTTACCTCCAGTACATCGCTCTTGAATCGTTTGCCGTGACAGGCTTCGCAAGTCATTTCAAGGTCGGCCATGAACTGCATGGGGATGGTGATTTTGCCGTCTCCTTTACATTCGTCACAGCGGCCGCCGTCGGCATTGAACGAGAAGGTGGCAGCCGTGAATCCCATCTGCCTGGATAACTGCTGGTCGGCATAGAGGTGACGGATTTCATCGTAGGCTTTGAGATAAGTAGCCGCGTTGCTGCGTGTGGATTTGCCGATGGGGTTCTGATCGACAAAATTGATGTGGGCGATACGGTTCACATCACCTTCGAATCCGGCAAAGGCTCCGGGAGCATCGCCCGATTCGCCCAAATGGCGCACCATACCTTTATATAATATGTCGCGCACCAGAGTCGATTTGCCGGAACCGGAGACTCCAGTCACCACCGTCATTACGCCCAGGGGAATCTTTACATTTACGCCCTTGAGATTGTTGTGGGCCGCTTTCTTGATTAATATATAACTGTTCCAGGGGCGTGTTATCTTGGGAACGGGAATCTTTTCGATGCCTGTCAGGAAACGGGCGGTGTGTGAGCGTTCCAGAATCTCTTTCGGAAGGCTCTGTGCCAAAACTCCCGAACCGGCTTTTTTACCGGAGATTTCTCCTTGGAACACAATTTCTCCGCCGTTGATGCCGGCATCGGGGCCTACGTCGATGAGGTAGTCGGCCGAATGGATAATCTCCTCGTCGTGTTCCACAACGATTACCGTGTTCCCGAGGTCGCGGAGCTGACGCAGCACATGAATCAGCTGGTCGGTGTCGCGCGGATGCAGGCCGATGGAGGGTTCATCGAGGATATACATCGAACCCACAAGGCTGCTGCCCAGCGAGGTGGCAAGGTTGATGCGCTGACTCTCACCGCCCGACAACGAATTGCTCAGACGGTCCAGCGTCAGATAACTCAATCCCACTTCTTTGAGGAAATTCAGCCGGTTGTGTATCTCGGCCATCAGGCGTTTCGAAATCTGCTGTTCCTGTTCGGTAAGCTGCAGGTTGTCGAAGAATGCAGTCAGGTCGCTTACGGGCATCTTGACCAGTTCGGTAATGCTTTTGCCTCCCACTTTGACAAAGGACGCCTGGGGCTTGAGCCGGCTTCCGTGACAATCCGGACAAGTCGTTTTGCCGCGATAACGGGCCAGCATGACGCGATACTGAATCTTGTAGAGATTGTGCTGCACCATGTTGAAGAACTCATCGATGGAGGCAACCCATTCGCCGCGGGAATGCCACAGGATGTCTTTCTGTTCTTGGGTCAGCTCGTAATAGGGGGTATAAATCGGGAATCCATTGGGAGCCTGTTGGCTGATAAAGTATTTTTTCCATTCCGACATCTTTTCTCCCCGCCAGCAGACCACGCAGTCTTCGTTCACCGAGAGGGCTTTGTTGGGAATGACAAGGTCTTCGTCTATGCCTTCCATACGGCCAGATCCGTTGCATGTGAGACAGGCGCCGATGGGGGAATTGAAGTTGAACATCATGTCCGAGGGCTCCTCGAACGTCATGCCGTCAGCTTCGAATTTTTTGGAGAAAACCAGCTCACGGTCCTTGCCGTCCGGTGTCCAATATTTCAGACGCATTTCTCCGAACCCTTCTTCAAATGCGATTTCCGTGGAATCTGCAAAGCGGCTTTGTGCGGCCTGATCCTCGAAGGGAATTTTCAGGCGGTCTACCACGATGCGGATTTCAGTCGCCTGCGGATATTTGTCGGCAAATTCTTCAAGTTTGATGAAGCTGCCGTCCATCTCGGCGCGGGCGTAGCCGTTTTTCTTCATCAGTTCCGCGTGATCGGCCAGAGGTCGGTCTTCGGGAACATGTTCCACAAAGAGAATTGCTACTTTGGAACCCACGGGCAGGGCGGTAGCTGCAGCCACCACATCGTCCACCGAATGTTTTTTCACTTCAGTACCTGAAACGGGAGAGAAAGTCCGGCCTATGCGTGCAAACAGCAGTCGCAGGTAGTCGTAAATTTCGGTCGAGGTGCCTACCGTTGATCGCGGGTTTCTCACCACAACTTTCTGCTGAATGGCTACAGCGGGCGGGATGCCCAGGATGTAGTCGCATTCGGGCTTGCTCATGCGTCCCAGGAACTGGCGAGCATAGCTTGACAGCGATTCCACATAGCGGCGCTGGCCTTCGGCATAGAGGGTGTCGAATGCCAGTGACGACTTGCCGGAACCGGACAGTCCCGTCACGACGATGAGCTTGTCGCGGGGTATCTCGACATCGATGTTTTTGAGGTTGTTGACGCGTGCCCCTTTGATGTAGATTTTGGAATCTGCCATAGGTTATCTGCGTTCCAGACGAACGATGTTTTCAACGTGTTGTGTGTGCGGGAACATATCTACCGGTTGGATGGCTGTGACGCGGTAGTCGGAATCCAGCATCTGCAAATCGCGGGCCTGGGTGGCCGGGTTGCAGGATACATAGACAATGACGCGGGGCGCGGCAAAGAGAATCGTCTTGATTACATCTTCATGCATGCCGGCACGCGGCGGGTCAGTAATGATGACATCAGGACGTCCGTGCTCTTTGATGAAATCTTCCGTCAGGATGTCTTTCATATCTCCGGCATAGAACAGCGTGTTGCCGATGCCGTTCACCTGAGAATTCACTTTTGCATCCTCGATGGCTTCGGGCACGTATTCGATGCCTACCACTTTTTTGGCTTTGCGGGCCACGAAGTTGGCTATCGTTCCGGTGCCTGTGTAGAGGTCATAGACCAATTCGTCGCCGGTGAGACCCGCAAAATCGCGGGCATGACTGTAGAGTCGGTAGGCCTGACGGGAATTCGTCTGGTAGAAGGATTTGGGGCCGACCTTGAACCGCAGGCCTTCCATTTCTTCCCAAATATGATCCTCACCGCTCCAGACACGTGTGGCCTGGTCAGACCACGCGTCGTTCATCTTTTCGTTGATGACGTAGATGAGGGACGTAATCTGTGGGAAACTGTCCTTCAGATGATTCAGCAGGAGCGCAATGCCGTCGGCATCATCCGCACCGAAGACAACAATGACCATCAGTTCGCCGGTCGATGCCGTGCGGATGATGATGTTGCGGAGCAGTCCCTCGCGGTCGCGCATGTTGTAGAAGGTCAGTCCTTTCCCGATGGCGAAGGCGCGCACCGAGAGACGGATCTGATTGGAGATATCGTCCTGCAGCCAGCATTTTTTGATGTCCAGTACTTTGTCGAAACTGTCAGGAATATGGAATCCCAGCGCATTCATGTCATCGTACTTCACACCTGATGCAATTTCCTCAAAGGTGAGCCAGCGTTTGTTCGAGAAGGTGAACTCCAGCTTGTTGCGGTATTGGTAGATGTTTTCGGAGCCGTCAATCGGGGTGCATTCCGGAAGTTCTACTTTGCCGATACGCGTGAGGGCATCCATCACCTGCTGCTGTTTGAATTTCAGTTGTTCTTCGTAGGGTACATGCTGCCATTTGCAGCCGCCGCAAATGCCGAACTGTTCACATTTCGGGGCGATGCGCATGGGTGAGGGTTCAATCATGCGTGCGATGTGTCCCTCCATGAAGGAAGACCGTGACCGTTGTACCTGCACATCAACCACGTCGCCCGGACAGGCGTAAGGCACGAAAAGCACTTTCTCGCGACCTTCCTGAGGGTCTCCCACCGGGACGCGGGTCACACATTTGCCTTCGGCGGCAAAATTCGCAATCTTCACACCCTCCAACAGGGGTTTCTTTTTGTCTCTCTTGCTCATTGTTTCATTCTTAATTCGTTGCCTCTCTGGTTGACGATGGCCCGATAGAAATCGTCGCTGTAAGCAGGTTGGTCGGGATAGGCACACACGCCTTCGGGCGAGGTGAGGAACTTTCCGTCCTTCTCCTTCTTGACGTTGCCGTCCAGGTATTTGACGAGGAGATAGATGCCCAGTTCTTTGTAGGCTTCCGTCGCTCCGTTCGCCTCCCGTGCTGTATATGCATTGAGGAAGGAGCAGGCATCGGCAGTACTGTTTTTCAGTAGCTCACATGCCCGGGCATCGATGCTGTCCTGTTCTGCATCCCAGCGGTCGGCCAATGCATTCTTCACCTTGTTGATATCTTTGATCATCGCATCGTAGCGCGCATATGCCTGCTGGGCCACCCAGTTCGACATCCAGAAGGCTGATGTCCATGAGAACTCGGTCAGACTGCCGTTGCCGGGACGGAAGCAGAGGGGCGATTCCAGGATGTTGACGTAAACCGGGGCATAGAATGCCGATGCGGCATCATCGCATCCGAACCAGATTTTGCCGCCTACTTCTCGGGGAAGCCAGCCGCGCATCTCGGCCACAAAGGTGAATCCTGTCTGCTGGGTGGCAATGGCGCGTTCGTGCAGATATTCCACGCTGTCCACTTTCCAGGTGAGCGGACGCCAGCGGTAAGGCGAATGGAAGGGTCCGCCGCCCACATCTTTCGTCATGTCCCAAGGCGTGTTCTCAAAATGGTCGCCCATGGCAGTCTGAATGTCGCGATGCGTGAGTTTCCGGTCCGGCTTGACATAGAGCGGCAGAATTTCGGCATCGGGCTGCATATCCACCCACGGGAAATATCTCTCCATGCCGGATGCGAAACGGTTATAGAAAGCCCATACGCGACCGTCACAGCCGCGGTATGCCATATAGTCTTTTTCGCCGAATGCTTTGGCGAAGTCGAACTCTTCGTCCTTTCCTGCGAAGAGGCCTTCCTGACGTGCAAACGGAATCAGTTCCTTGGAGTAGATACAGTTTTTCTTGTCTTTCAGGGGGAAGGTGTGTATGCGAGCCTGATTGGCATGACCGGAGATGCAGTCATCGGGGATGCGCACAGCTACCCATACAGCGCCTTTGTTTCCGGTACCTTTGCCGATGAGATCCATAACCCATACTTCGTCCGGGTCGCCGATTGAGAACGTTTCGCCTTCGCTGTAGTAGCCGTACTGTGCTACCAGGTCGGTCATAATGGAGATGGCTTCGCGGGCAGTCTTGGCGCGTTCCAGTGTGATATATATCAGTGAACCGTAGTCGATAATGGCAGTTGTGTCGCGGTATTTGTGATTGCCGCCCCAGGTCGATTCCCCGATGGTAACCTGCCATTCGTTCATGTTGCCTACCACGCGGTAGGTGTGGGCCGGCTGGGGAATTTCGCCCAGATATTTCTGGGTATCCCATTCGAAGACCTTGCGCATTGCACCGGCAGGATGGTCGGCAGCGGGTGTGTAGTAAAGTTCGCCATACAATACATGACTGTCGGCATTGTAACTGATTATCGTCGAACCTGTGGCCGAGGCGTTTTTCCCAACCAGAAGGTTGGTGCATGCCCATGCAGGCTGGGACAGTATCAGGAGTCCAAGAAGAGAAGAAAGCAGAGTTTTCATTATTTTTTTTCTTAATTTTTTTTCGATTTTTCGTTATAACGTTATAACGTTATTTCGACATTTCGTTATTTCGACATTTCGATATAACGATTTTTTATAAAAATTTCAGAACCAGAGTCGCTTGGTGAATGTTGTTGTGTTGCCGCAGCGGTCGGTTGCTGTGACGGTCAGCGTATGGTTGCCTTTGGGAATGGCGAAGTTCTTGGGCCGGGCCACATACAGACCGCGGTTATCCATGTCAAAAGGTATGAACTTGCCGTCAATTTCGCCTCGCCACGACTTGATGCCGGAACCGGCGTCTGTGATTCTGACCACGATTCGGGAATTGACGGGTTTTCCCACAATGCTTATATTCGGGGCGGAGTTGTCCACCCGGACGGCAAACTGTCCCAAATCTCG
The DNA here is from genome assembly GCA_905236195.1 of uncultured Bacteroidales bacterium. GTDB lineage: Bacteria > Bacteroidota > Bacteroidia > Bacteroidales > UBA3663 > Liminaster. Next base: position 4,240 of record CAJOOX010000124.1, on the reverse strand, counting down.
AACGTTGGCTTCAACCCAGAGTCTTCCGTTTTGCATCTTTCGGGAGGAAACCAGAGGGAGGTTCCCTTTTGTCATGTCAGAGAGATAGAGTTTTGCGGTGTCTCCGTCGTATGTCTCGGGCACGGCAATCCGCAATGTGCCGAAATCGTGCATCGGCATCACATCGGTTCCTATCGTATAGATATCGCTCAGACAGGGACGTTGCGTATTGGTCTGCGGCTTATGGCTCACTTCGATGTCGAGGTCTGTGTAGAAAACACCTGCCGGCACGTCGAGTTCCATCCCGTCCTTGACAAGATGCAGGGTCTCTCCGGCTTTTACAACCGTTCCCTTGGCCTTGGGTTCGGTTACAGAGCCTTTTTTGCCTTTGATTTGGAAGGCATATTCGCTTTTGTTTCCGTGACAGTCTTCCAGTTCGATCTTCACCTCGTAGGTTTTCTCCTTGTCGATTGTCAGGATGCCGTTGCCGAGGGTATGGTCTATCATGCGGAGTTTGTTGCCTGGTTCCACGAAGGCTTTGAAAATCATGGAGCGTTGCCGTTTCCAGGCAGCATAGTCTGTGGTGGAGTTGGTGAACCTGCGTTCATCGTAGAAGAAGGCATTCTCTGCAAATCCGAAAATCTGTTTGCCGTCAACCCAAACGCGGACGTACTTCACGCCGAATTTGTTGGCTTGTCCGTCCATATAATCGTAGGCCTTCAATCCGATGCCGACCTTGCCCCACGCGGTAAAGGCGGCTTTCCCCTTGTTCTTCCCCTTGCCGGCATTGGCTGTCAGTGTCTGTTTGGCTTTCGACGAACCATTGGCCAGACCGCCGAGGGGATACAGGTAGAAATGGGAGAGCCGGGGTGCCTTTGTGTCGGTAATTTTGTCTTTGAAATAGGGCATCGGGTCATAGAACTCGTCGTTGTCGATGCCGCGTATCTCAAAATGTACGTGAGGACCGCCCGAAGAGCCGGTGTTTCCGCTCTTGGCGATTTCGTCGCCGCGTTTCACAGGGAAGTCAGCCGGACTGAAATACACATCCGGGTTGTTGGCTTCATGCTCAATCTGGTAGTCGAGTACGGCCTGTGCGATATCTTTTCTGAATGCGTCTAAATGGCCGTAGACTGTCATCTGGCCTGTCTTCGGATGCTTCACATAGAGCGCGTAACCGTATCCGTAGGCATAGATGACGGCGCGCCATACGTAGCCGTCTTCAAATGCATAAACGGGATGACCGATGGTTTGCTGGGTTTTGAAATCCAGGCCGGCGTGGAAATGGTTGGGACGCAGTTCCCCGTAGTTGCCCGCCAATTCGGGTGTAAAACCGATGGGCAGCTGATAATCGGTTCCGGCGGTTGCTGTCATTGCCAGCAGGCCAAGAAGCACTGTGATATATTGTTTCATCAGAAATCTTGAAATAGTTTGCAAAGATAATACATAATTCAGACATTTCAAAATACTCTGCCCCTTTTTGTTTCTTTTTTAAGAATATTTAAATTGGTGAAGAAATAATTTTCCCGAATGCCTCTTGGAGAGACATCCGGGAACCCGTTTAGAATTTGAATTTATAACCGACGGTGAGTGCATTGGTATTGAAGTCGTCATCATCGCCGTTGACATAATCCTGCAGGAGGTAGCCGATAGTCAGTGAGTTCTTTTTGTCGAGTTTCCAGTCCAAACCTGCCGAATAACGCATCTTCTCGAGTTTGTTTGTCGTGTAAGCTTCGATGCCCAGATAGGGTGTGAGCGATGTGTTCGGTATGGAATACTCAACCTGGAGTTTCGAGCGGAGCTTGTTGATGGCTTTTGCGCTGCGGTATTTGGTTTCCCAACGGCTGTTTTCAATATCATAACGGTCGATTGTCTGCGACGAGCGGTAGGTGTATTGCCAGCGTTCGCGCCATGAGAACTTCCAGTTGTTCACTTTCCAGCTGGCTGTCAGTCCTGCCTGGAACCGGTGTTTGTTTTCCCAGAAATACGGGAACCAGTTTTTCTCCTCCAACTCGCCGTCGTTGTCGTAATCCCTATAGGTGATGCTTGTCGAGTGATTGCGGATGAATTTGTAGCCGGCCTGAACCTTCAGCCAGTCGAGGATTCTGTAGTCGGTACTCACTCCGACGGCCCAGCGATCGGTGGCGCCCCAATTGTCTCGCAGACGCCATTCGGCCTCGCCTTCCACTTTCCATTTCTTGTTTATCTTATACTCTGCTCCTACTGATGTCCAAAGTCCGAAATCGCTGTTCGTTTCCTGTGCCATGGCAGGAAGGGTAATTAATGCTGTGAGAATGGCTAAATGAATCTTCTTCATAATGTTACGGAAATTAAAGGGTTATTGTTTGGAATCGGAGAGCTCACTCATTTTCAGTTTTACTTTGCTGTCGATGCTGTCGTCCACTGTCGTTTCTTCGGTGGGCTTCTCGTAGTAGACTTTAAGAACAGCCATATCGCGCAGCAGATCCATACCGCCCACGTCCACACGGATGATTTTCAGCCCCAGACGTTTCTCGAGATCTTCTTTCAGTTCATCGAAACGGTCGGGTCTGACCAGCTCGATTCTGTCATACATTATCGATTTGCAGGGTGTCATCTTGAGATGCGATTCCGCAATCCAGAGCACTGCTACGATGAGGATATCCGCCAACAGAAGTTCCGATAAAGTAACTGCTGTTCCCACGGCATTGACCACCGACATCGTGATGATGGTGAAAAGGTAGGTCATTTCCCTCACCGGCATCGCATCGGTGCGGTAGCGCATGATGCTGAAGATACCGAACAGGCCTATGCCTATGCCTATGGATGTCTTGCCTTTCATATCCTCCAGACAGAAAATCATGAAATAGACCAGGAAGAAGATGGCTACGCTGGTGAGTAAGAATGTGAAGAAGAAATCACGACGTTTCGACTTTCTGAAGTAGAGAAAGTGAATTATAAAAACGCTGAATACTATCAGGATAACGAATCTGACCAGCATGCTGATAAATTCATCGGAAAAATAAAACGTGTTCATATTGTCTTTTTTTTAATGTAAATATTGTCGGTGTTTGTAGTTTATACTGCGGAGCGCTGATGCCGTACGTTCTCACACAGGCCTCCTGTGTTAATCTTCCATACGTTGTGCAGTCTCGCCTTGAACCGATTTTGTGTCAGGCGGTCGTTTGTAAGGGCCTGTCCCATGCAGTATTTGCTGAATCCGTGGGGTTTGATTCTCAACTGATTGAGCAGTTTCAGAATAGGGGAGGGCTGCAGTCCGTCGCGCTTGAGTTCGATGATGGCTATGTTGTCAAGTCCCAGTTCACGGCCGGTCATGTAATTATGAAACCACAGTCCGGTGTCTATGGTCAGCCTTTCGGTCTTGGCGTTGTTGACCAGCGTAATCCGCTTGAACCGGTTGGACAGTGCTTCGCGGAGCGTCTCCGGGTCGTAATGCAGCGTCGAACGCAGGAAGTCATCGTAGGCGGCATATTCCGCATTCTGGCGGTGGAACTGCATGTCTTCGGGAGGGCTGAGCGGGTCGAAATTTTCCACCGTGACGCGTTTCTTCTTCGTCCTTTTGTGATTGTCCTTGGTTTTTACTTCCAGGAAGTTGAGACCCGAATTTACATAACTGCGGATTCTCACCTTCTGCCGGTTGGCATGCCCGTGTTCGTGCGTGAGGTACATGTCGAGGTCCAACGTGTCGAAGTAGATGGTCCGGTAGGGAATGTTTCTCACGCCGTCCACTTCCTGCACCCTGTAGTCTCTCTTGGCAATTTCCAGCAGAGCTTTGAGTTGTCCGACGCTTGTCACGAATTTTGTGTCGGTGCGGTTCATGAGTTTGATGCCGCTCATCTCGTCCAATGTGATGGGATTGAATCCCGCAAGTATTTTGTCCATATTTTTTTGATTTTCTGCTGCAAAGATAGTGTGAAAAGGACACCTTGGCAAGAAAATTTCAGCGAATCGTCCTTTTTTTTCAGCGAATCCGAGGCAAGGCTAACAGGTGCATGCGCGCGTACAATATATATTATTATAAAATCTGGATTGCAACTGTGCTGCGATTGTCCGCAGCACAGTTTTTGTGTTTTTCCGTCCCTCCATTAACCGACTTTACGTGGTGCTTTTGAGGAGATTATATTTCGTCTTTGCCACGTTCAAATACCAAAAAAGTTCTTTATTTGTTAAAATTTCGTCAAAATTTGAAGATTTTGGCAAGAATATTTGGAGAGTCCGGAAATAACCGCTATCTTTGCACCCGCAATTCGGAAATGACATGACG
>CAJOOX010000123.1 GCA_905236195.1 uncultured Bacteroidales bacterium | reverse complement strand
TTAATTGTTTTTGTTTTATTACAGACACGAAAGTAGTATGAATGCGAAGAGAAATACAGGTCATGTGACCATGGGAATTAAAATGAAGCGGGCAGTGTGGAATGTCACGCGGGCGATACTGTTCCGCCCGTTCGTGACGAAACTGTTCCGTCCATGGCGGATTTTCCTTCTGCGCTGCTTCGGGGCACAGCTCCACAGCAGCGTGGATGTGTATGCATCGGCCAGGGTGTGGGCGCCGTGGAATCTGCGGATGGAAAGGGGAGCCTGTATCGGCCCCGATACCGTGTGTTATAACCAGGCGACGGTGACCCTCGGCGAGAATGCCGTGCTGTCGCAGGAGAGTTGTGTGTGCACGGCAGGACACGATCTTGCGGAAGTCAATAATGCACAGACTTCGCTGGTCGTGGCAGATGTGACCATCGGGAAAGATGCCTGGGTGGGAATGCGTGCCTTCATCGGACCCGGCGTTGAACTCGGCGAACATGCCGTGGTCGGTGCCGCCGCCGCCGTTTTCAAGGATGTGGCTCCACGCACTGTTGTGGGCGGCAATCCGGCAACAATAATCAAAACGATATGAAGCTCAGTTTCGTCATACCCGTTTACAATGCGCAGAAATATCTCCGCGAATGTGTGGAGAGTGTGGCGGCGTGGCCCTGGCCGGGACAGAAGGAAATTGTGCTCACCGATGACGGAAGCACGGACAGCTCCGGCCAATTGTGCGACGAACTGAAAGCCGGACTGGAAAATGCCGACACGGAAATCCGGGTCATCCACCAGAAGAACGGAGGTGTCAGCCGGGCCCGCAATGCGGCCCTCGAGATTGTGACGGGCAACTGGATATGGATGGTCGATGCCGACGACCGGGTGCTGTGGGAACACCTCTCACTGCCCGGTGAGGATGCCCTGGCAAAAGCGGCCCGGGTGAATACGGGTTTCGTGTGGGATGAGGCCGGCAAAACGACTTCCTGCGGCGCAGGCCCTGCGGACATCCCGTACAATCTCTGGCGCTGCTGGTTCCGCCGGGATATCATCGAAAAGCATCACCTGAGGTTCACCGTCGGACGAAAATATGCCGAGGATCAGGAGTTTATTCTGAACTATCTGCTATGTCTCAATGCCAATCAGATGAATGCCGCAGTGATTCCCATACCGGTTTATTATTACACGCTTCGGCCGGGTTCGGCCATGACAAAACCCGGAAGCCGAAACAAACAGGCCCGCGATATATTCAGTGTGACAGCAGGATTCCTTGTCAAGGCCTTGTTCAGGGGCAGACTTTTGCAAAGCTGGACTTGGTGCGAACTGCGGCGTTTGACGCGGACACTTATCGAGACCTTAAAAAGGTAAAAAATCGTTAAATCCTTGGCAGATTCGAAAATATTCATTACCTTTGCACCGGAGTTCGTAATTTTTCGGACTGCATAAGAATAAGAAAATAGAATGAAACTGTCAATTGTCGTCCCGATGTATAATACGAGCCAGTGGCTGGAACGCTGTCTGGATTCGCTCAACAGTCAGGGACTTGAGACTTCAGCATATGAAATCATCGTGGTGAACGATGGTTCTACAGATAACTCAGAGGAGGTTTTTGCCGAATATAAGAAAGAACACCCGGAGGTGAACCTTTCATTGGTGTCACAGGCCAATGCCGGTCTCAGCGCCGCCCGCAATGCCGGTACCAGGCAGGCCACAGGCGACTACATCTGGTGGGTGGACAGCGATGACTTTGTGGAAGAGAATGTGATGGCTCCCCTGTTGGAAAGAGCCATTGCCGACAACCTTGACGTACACTGTTTCGGCCTCCAACTCTACTACGAACACGGCGATATGGAACCATATCCCATCGGAGACACTTCCGAGGGAAAGGTGCTCGCCGGTCCGGACTTTATGCTCAAGGTGAGCATGCCGCCATCGGCATGGGCCGCATTGTACCGCCGCCAGTTCCTTATCGACAATGAGCTGGAATTCATGCCGAATGTTCTGCATGAGGACCAGGAGTTCACCATGCGTGCCTATTTCCTGGCTCAGAGAGCAGCCTATACACCCACGGTGGTCTATAATTATTTCCAGCGCGAAGGCTCTATCATGAAGTCGAACGTGCCCAAGAAAACGGACGACCTGGTGAAAATCTGTGAGAGCCTGTGGGCTTTCCTGAATGAACATACCGAAGAAGGAACACCGATTCGCGAATTCTTCTACAACCGCATCTCGTTCCTTTTCTCGCAGGCGCTCTCCAACCTGTGCCGTTGCGGAATACACGACTTCCCGGGCGACCCGGAAAAGCTGCCCTTCTATCCGTTGAACATCACCAATTCACTTCCCAAGAAGGAGCGCTACAAATACCGGCTTATCAATGTGAGTGTCGCACTCTACCTCAGTCTGTATCGTAAATTTTCGAATAAACCTGTAGATAAACCGGGCTTGAAAAATCTGCGTACGCACTGATTTCCCCGGGTTGCGGATTATGAGATTCATCTTCTTCCAAAATTGCATTTCCCCTCACCAGATGCCTTACATTGAGGCTTTGTCGCGCCGAAGCGAGGTGGGAGGGGTGCGTGTTATTGCCCCAAGGCTCACTTATGGCGACCGTGCCGCCATGGGATGGAGCGAAGAGGAGTCGAAAGACACGCCCAAACTGCGCATCGCCATTCAGCCGACTGACCGGGAGGTGATGCGATGGCTGCAGGAAGATGTTGACGCCGACCGTGCAAACGGCGAGAAAACCGTATGCCTCTTTTCTGGTATCAATGCTTTCCCGGAAATTTTCCCCTGGCTGAAGATGACACTCGAGTTGGATGTGAAGCGTGGAGACATTACCGAGGCTCCCTATCTTTTCGAACATCCGCTGTGGATGCACAAACTGAGGTTCCTGCTGAAAGACCTGAGGTATGTCAAATATTTCAGCTGGGTTTTTGCCATAGGGGAGGGCTGCAAGGCCTATTATGAAGGATGGAGCCGACGCTGGAAGGTGGTTTCCTTCATGTACTGCACACGGGCCATTACGCCAGAACTTCAGGCAGAGGCGGAGAAGCCCGTTCCTGCTGGCGAGGCCTGCAGAATCGCGTTTGTCGGATCGCTTGACGAACGTAAACACGTAGTCACTCTTCTTGAAGCCCTGAAACTGATGGCGGATAACAATGCGGATGCCTTCTCCCGTTGCAGGGTGACCATTGTCGGTGACGGTCCGCAGAGGGAGGAACTGCAACGGAAGGCAACCGACGACGGCACAGCCGCTTCAGTGCATTTCGCAGGCACCCAGCCCATGGAGGAAACCCAGCGGATTCTGGCAGTTCAGGATGTTCTCGTCCTCCCGTCGCTTCATGACGGATGGGGCGCTGTGGTCAATGAAGCCCTTACGCTCGGTGTGTGGCCTGTGATCAGCGATAAGTGCGGCGCACGTCAGGTAATTGAAGAAGGTGCGAACGGGAATGTGTTCCCCGTGACGGATGCCCGGACGCTCTGCAAGTGTCTAGAGACGGCCGTTGCAAATGCCGAAGGTCTCCGCGCTTCCCGCACCAAACGCATCCAATGGGCACAGGCTCATATTTCGCCGGAAGCAGTGGCCGATATTATGCTCCGGGCAGTGAAATCATAAGTAAGTAAATCCCTATCCCATATCATCCCTTTCCACATGCGGGTTCTCCAATTTATCCCATCACTGGATGCCCACGACGGGGGCACCACTACCTATCTGCAACAACTCACTCCGGCCTTAGGAGCGCTCTGCGAGCTGCATGTGTGCTGTCTTTTCCCGAAGGTAGGCGATCCGTCTAAAATTGTACAGTTGGAAAATGCTCAGATTCATTTCATCCCGCTGCCGCTCTCGCAGGTATGTCAGATGAAGCGGGCGTGGATGCAGTTGCTCGATGAGATAAATCCCGATGTGCTGCACGTCAACTGCTGCTGGATGCCTCAGTGTGCGCTGGTGCAGCGCTGGTTTGTGGAATGGCGGAAGAAAACGGGTAGCCGGGCCAAGTCGTTCCTGACGCCGCACGGTATGCTGGAACCTTGGATTATCCGGCGGAACTATTGGTCGAAAAAATGGCCGGCGATTCATCTGTATCAGAAAAGAGCCGTACGGCAGACCGATGTCATCATGGCGACGGCGGTCGAGGAAAAGGAACATCTGCTCGACCTCGGATGGAACACCTGTATCGAAATGATTCCGAACGGTATTGATGTCAAACATATCGAGATTAAAAAAGAGTGGCACCAGCCCCGCAACTTCCTCTTTATGAGCCGGATTCATCCCAAGAAGGGGATTGATATCCTCATTGATGCGCTTGCTTTGGGAAAATCTCAGAAATCCCTGCCGGAAGACATCCGGGTAAAGATTGCCGGCGAGGGCGAACCTGCCTACCGTAAAATGCTGGAGGAGAAGGCGTGTGCAGCCGGGATAGAAACCCTGGTGCATTTTATAGGCCCCGTTTACGGTCCGGCCAAGTGGCAGCTAATCCGGGAGGCCGATGTTGTCGTCCTGCCTTCCCATTCCGAAAACTTCGGTCTCATTGTGGCAGAAGCCTTGTCGTCGGGAACGCCGGTCATCACCACGCACGGTACGCCCTGGACCTCGCTTCAGGAAACCCGGTGCGGATGGTGGGTGGAGGCAAAGCCCCAGCCGGTTCTGCAGGCCGTCACGGAGGCCGCAGCGCTGTCGGCCGAAGAGACGGAACAGACGGGACTCAGAGGACGCAGGCTCGTTGAAGAGCGGTTCGGCGTCGAACTCCAGGCCCGCAGAATTTACGAGGTGTACGAACGGTATCTCAAGGCTTAAAGGTCATCCATTGGCGGCGTTCCTCGTCCGACATCTTCTCGATGGCATAACGCAGTGCCGTGCGCGGCATCTCATGGACATGGAGCCGGAGGAAATCGCGGAGCAAGTCCGTCGAGACGCGTTTACCCATCTCACGTAACATCCAGCCCACGGCTTTGTGCATCAGGTCGTGCGGATGGTTCAGATGAATTTCCGCATATCTCAGGCACCACGACGGGTCGCCCAGCTGAGAGGTTTTCCATGTACAGACAATACTCATCCGCTGTTTCCACAGGTTCCTGCTTCGCGCAAGAGCATCCAGGGTCCGGAGTTTGTAATCGCGGTGCAGTCCGATGCCATGACTGCCAAGAGCCGTGGGGAGCATCAGCCAGTGGCCGATGATTTTGTGGACCGACATATCAACTAGGTCCCAGTTGTTGGCGCGTTCGGCATACTTGAGATAGAAAGTCACGATTTCATCGCGTTTGCGGATGGCCGCCTCATCGTCGGTGAGCCGCCCGGTGGCCTGACTTTCGAACTTGTCCACCAGAAGCAAGAGTCCGCAGAGCCGCACTTCGTGCCACGGGGACATCAGCAGTTCTGGAATTTCGCTCAACGGCGTATCCTTCGCCAAACGCACTATTTCGCGGGTCTGCGGTACCTTTAAGCCAAGGAATTTGTCGCCATAGCCGTATTCCCCAGGCGCCGTTTTGAAAAACCGCGACAGAATCTCCTGCTGCTCTCTGTTTTGCAGCGACTCCATATATCGGATGATATTTTCAGCTGTCATAACAGCCGCAAAGATACGTTTTTTTTTACAATTACCAAGTAAATGGGACAATAAGTTTTCGGGTGGCTGATTTTTGCCCGGTTTTGACACATATAGGTGTCATTTCATGTCTTAATTATTAAAATACGATTGAAAAAACTTTTTTCCGCGATTTAAAATTCCTTAATTGAAAATAAAGTTTTATCTTTGTAAAAAATTTGTTTTAAAAGCGTGTACTGGCTTGTAAAATGAGATTTTAGAATTATCTGGTCACATCATAAATACAGCAATACTTAGCGATTATGAAAAAAACGCTTTTGTTTTTTGCGTTTACAGTAAGCATGTTGGCTTCTCCCGCATGGGTCAATGCACAGGATCAGCCGGAAATTCTCACCGACTACGTGTGGGACAGGGCTATCCTCAGCGATACGCTTGCAGCCGATGATCCCCGTATTCTTGTTACCGCGGGAGACAGTATGCCTTCCGGACGTTTCCGTCATCCCCTGGAGTTCACCAAGGGTGAGTTGAACAAAATCAAGGACCCCCGTGTCCGCGATATGTATTGGTACGCTCTCAACGACTCGACGGATAAGGAGCGTTATCTCAAGGCTCACTACGCCTTCAATAAATGGGGTGACAACTGGGCATTCGAACTCGGCGGCGGTGTACAGGCCGTCTGGATTCAGCGTATGAATTCCGAGTTCAATATCGGTCCCCAGTTCGAGTTGGGCTTCAAGAAAGACCTGCACCCCTATTGGGCCGCGCGCATCATGGGCCAGGTTTCTCGCTACAAGCACTACAACACGTCATGGCACGAGTCCACCTTCATTGACAACTGGGATGAGCGTCCCTCCAGTATCAACAATGCGACGGGCTGGCGTCAGAAGGTCACCTACTCCACCTTCTCGCTCCGTGTCGACCTTATGCTGAATATCATGAACCTTATGGCCGGCCGAGAGTTGCTCTACAATCCTTACGATTTCTTCGTTTATGCCGGTGCCGGTGCCCACTATTCCGCCCATAAGCTCAACACCCGTGACGGTTCGTGCTTCATCCCCTACTGGCACCTGGGTCTTCAGGCCTATGCTAATATCACCCAGCGTTTCTCGCTCTACCTCAATCTTAACGAATCGTGGCAGGGTGATGACTACGAAGGCTATTCCGAGCAGAATTCAGCATGGAAATCCGAAGTCCTGCTGGGCGTCAGCTATAAGTTCTCGAAGGTGATTCACTTCCAGCGTCTGGGTTACGACGACAGCGACCTGAAGCAGATGCTGAACGATGCCTACGAAGAAGGCGACCAGCTGGCCACCTATATTCAGAATGCCAAGGCGGATACCGTTATCAACCTGCCCGCCGACCTCATCGAGGCTGCATTCTTCCAGATTGACCGTATCGAGCTGGCTCACAGCTATGTGCTCAATCTCGGTTTCTATGCCGACCTGATCAAGAGCCACCCCAACCAGAAGTTCCTGGTGCGCGGTTTTGCCGACCTCGAAGTAGGTTCACAGAAACGTAACGAGTGGCTTTGCCAAAAACGTGCGGAGGTTGTGGCTGACGTGCTCACCAAGACCTACGGCGTCAATCCCGACCAGCTTGTGGTGGGTGGCGGCGACCTGGAAATCGACCTGCCGTTCCTCCGCGAAGACGGTCACCACCGATTCAACCGCTGTACCATTGTCTGCCCGCTTGACGATCAGTATAAGGGAGTCGTCAACGAATCCGAATTCGACGACAAGGCAGAGCTCATGGACGGCCGTGTGAAGTCCAATGTTGTCAAGGATTATTAATCAGCAAATCAAATAAAAAAGAAGTCCCGGACCCATTCGGGACTTCTTTCTCTTTACAGACTACATGCTGCGTGTTTCAATTGTAACAACCTGTTACAACCGCGAGGCCACCATCGGTGAGGCCATCAGGAGCGTCATGCGACAGAACTATCCCCGCATCGAACATATCGTGGTGGACGGTGCGTCGAAGGACAACTCGCTGGCAGTCATCAAGGCTTGCAATTCGCCCCGTATCACCAAACTCATCAGCGAGCGCGACCACGGTTGCTACGAGGCCCTCAACAAGGGCTTGCGTGCCGCCACGGGCGATATTGTCGGCTGGCTGCACTCCGACGACACCTTCTTCTCGCAACACGTCATCGAGGATGTGGTACGTGTCTTTGAGCGTACGGGCTGCGACATGGTATATGCCAACGGACTCTTCGTCTCCGAGAAGAATCCCGCATGGGTGCTCCGCGACTGGCAGAGCGGTTTTTATTCCGACAAGGCCATCGCCAACGGATGGCTGCCCCTTCATACCACGTGCTTTGTACGGGAGGAGATTCTGCGCCGCTTCGGCTATTATCGCGAAGATTATGAGATTTCGGCCGATTCGGAGTGGCTCATCCGTGTGATGTATCAGACTCCCATCAGTATCCAATATCTCAACCAATATGTGGTGATTATGGCTTATGGCGGGCTGTCCACGTCGTTTGGTAAGACATTCAAGCGGTGGCGTGAGGATCTCGGTATCTATTATCAGCACGACATCTCGCCGCGTACGGCCCTGGTAAAGAAGGTGCTCAGCAAGATTCCACAGTTTTTCAAGGCACCCTTTGTCAAACTCCCCTATGCCTACAAACGGCATCTGAACAGCGGGAAGGCAAGTCGTGAAGAAGCCGAACGGCTGCGCAAACAGCAGGAGTATGAAGCCCAGATAGAAAAACTCAATCTGGACTCCAACGATTACTGATAATCATACCCACAAAAGCAACAGAGGCCATACAGCGAATGTATGGCCTCTGTTGCTATTAGGATAATCAGTCCCTGCGGAAAATGTCGCGGGTATAGACTTTCTCTTTGACATCGTCCAGTTCGGCATTGTAGCGGTTGGCGATGATGGCCTGACAGCAGGATTTGAATTCCTGCAGGTCGCCGATCACCTCGCTGCCGAAAAACGTGGAGCCTGCGGGCAGGGTAGGCTCGTAGATGACGACCCTGGCACCCTTGGCCTTGATACGTTTCATGACGCCCTGGATGGAGGACTGCCTGAAGTTGTCGGAGTTGGATTTCATCGTGAGACGATAGACACCTACCACACATTCCTTTTCCTGGGCGGAGGTGTAGGAATTGTATTCCGAATAGGAGTAGTAGCCCGCCATCTTCAGGACACGGTCGGCTATGAAGTCCTTGCGAGTGCGGTTAGACTCGACAATGGCCTGGATAAGGTTCTCCGGCACATCGGCGTAGTTGGCCAACAGCTGTTTCGTGTCTTTAGGCAGACAGTAGCCGCCATAGCCGAATGAAGGGTTGTTGTAATGGGAACCGATACGGGGATCAAGACAGACCCCGTCGATGATGTTCTGTGAATCGAGCCCTTTCATCTCGGCATAGGTGTCGAGCTCGTTGAAATAGCTCACGCGCAGCGCCAGATAGGTGTTGGCGAAGAGCTTCACAGCCTCGGCTTCGGTCAGACCCATGAAGAGAACGGGGATGTCCTCTTTGATGGCACCTTCCTGCAGCAGACTGGCAAACGTTGCGGCTGCCTTTTCCAAACGGGCATCTCCTTCGGGCCGTCCCACGATGATGCGGGAGGGGTAGAGATTGTCGTATAGGGCTTTGCTTTCGCGCAGGAACTCAGGCGAGAAGATGATGTTGTCGCATCCCTTTTTGGCTCTGACAGACTCGGTATAACCTACGGGAATGGTCGATTTGATGACCATGATTGCCTCCGGATTGACTTGTCGGACGAGGTCGATCACCTCTTCTACATGCGACGTGTCGAAATAGTTCTTGACGGGGTCGTAGTTGGTGGGGGCGGCAATCACCACAAAATCGGCATCCCGATAGGCCGACGCTCCGTCGAGCGTGGCTGTGAGGTCGAGTTGCCGTTCGGAAAGATACCGTGTGATATATTCGTCCTGAATGGGCGACTGCCGGCGGTTGATCATGTCCACCTTCTCGGGAATCACGTCCACTGCGGTGACGCGATGATGCTGGGCGAGAAGGGTGGCTATCGAGAGGCCGACATAGCCTGTGCCTGCAACGGCGATATTCAAATCAGCAAAAGGCTTCATTTCCGATTGAACAGCATGTTAAGCAACGAGACGAGCAGACCGAGCACAATGCTGAAAAGGAGCGCCCACCAGAATCCGGAAACGGTAAAATGGGGTTCGAGCACCCAGCCGGCAAGCATCACCATCAAGGCATCAATCACAAACGTGAAGAGACCCAGGGTGAGGACGTTGGCAGGCAGGGAAAGGAAGTCAACGACGGGACGTACAACCAGGTTGATGAGACCCATCACAACGGCAACCATGAATGCCCAGAGAAAACCGTCAACATAGATGCCGGGCAGCAGGTAGGCTGCCAGCAGAACGGCGATGGTGGAGATGAGAAATGTAAGTATCATAGCTTTAATCGTTGATGAGACATTCGCCTGTCATTTCGGCAGGCTGTTCCAGACCCATGATGTGGAGAATGGAGGGAGCGACATCTGCCAGACGTCCGTCCTTCACGGTGGCAGAGTTGTTGTCCGTCACATAGATGAAGGGAACGGGGTTGAGCGAGTGGGCGGTGTTGGGTGTACCGTCGGGGTTGATGGCATTGTCGGCATTGCCGTGGTCGGCAATGATGATGGCCTCATAGCCGTTGGCCTTGGCTGCCTCAATCACGGCTTCCACGCAATGATCCACTGCCCATACGGCTTTAGCGATGGCGTTGTAGATGCCCGTGTGGCCAACCATGTCACCGTTGGCGAAGTTGACAACAATGAAATCGTACTTCCCGGTGTTGATGGCATCGACGAGCTTGTCCTTCACCTCATAGGCCGACATCTCGGGCTTGAGGTCGTAGGTGGCTACTTTGGGCGAAGGAACGAGGATGCGATCCTCGCCGTCGTAGGGCTGTTCGCGGCCGCCGTTGAAGAAGAACGTCACATGGGCGTATTTCTCCGTCTCGGCCGTGTGGAGCTGTTTGAGCCCCTTGGAGGCAAGGTATTCGCCCAACGTATTGGTAACGTTTTCTTTGGGGAACAGTATGTGCAGACCCTTGAACGATGCATCGTAGGGAGTCATGCAGTAGTAGTCGAGCGGCAAGGTGTGCATCCCTTGTTCGGGCATATCCTGCTGGGTGAGCACCATTGTGATTTCCTTGGCGCGGTCGTTGCGATAGTTGAAGAAGATCACCGTGTCGTTGGGCTGAATCAGACCGATGGGCTGATCGTTCTCATCCACGCGAACGATGGGTTTGATGAACTCGTCGGTCACACCCTCGTCATAGGATGCCTGAATGCCTTCGCCCATGCAGGTGAAGTGTGCACCTACACCGGCGGTGAGCTGGTCGTAGGCTACCTTGACGCGATCCCAGCGCTTGTCGCGGTCCATCGCATAGAAACGGCCTGTAATGGAAACGACCTTGCCGGCGCCTACCTCCTTGCAGTGGTGGCATACCGTCTTGACGAAACCGAGGCCAGAACGGGGATCGGTGTCGCGGCCGTCCATGAAACAGTGGATATAGGTGCGGTCGCCGATGCCGTATTCCTTGGCGATGTCGATGAGTTTGAGCAAGTGGTCGAGCGAAGAGTGAACGCCGCCTGTCGAAGTGAGGCCCATCAGGTGGAGCGAACCTCCGGCTTTGGCATGTTCGTAGGCCGAAATTACTTCGGGATTCTGCATGATGGAGCCGTCCTTGCACGAACGGTTGATCTTCACAAGATCCTGATAGACGATGCGGCCGGCGCCGATATTGAGGTGTCCGACCTCGGAATTACCCATCTGGCCGTCGGGAAGACCTACGTTTTCGCCGGATGCCTGGAGCTGGGAATGTGCGGATACTGCGGTAAGATAATCGAGATAGGGTGTGGGGGTGTTGTAGATAACGTCACCTTTGCCGTGCTGGCCGATTCCCCAACCGTCGAGAATCATCAAAAGAGCTTTCTTTGCCATAAACTGTTTTTTATTTAATATTTTAATAATCTGTTATTTTTTGGGGGAATTAGTTGGATACATTCTGATCCGTGTTGAGCTCCGGATAGGCGATGCGGGTGTGGTAGATAGCCAGCAGCGAACGGACATACGAGGCCTTGACCTTCTGAATGTCGCGCAGCGAGATGTTGGCATTATTCAGATGGCCGGAAGCCACCAGTCCGTCGACAACGTTGTTGACCAGATTCCGGATATTTTCCTCATTGTAAACCTGGAGCGATTTGGAGGCAGCCTCCACTCCGTCGCCCATCATGAGCAGGGCCTGTTCAGTGGTCTCGGGATCGGGCCCTTCGTAGGAGAAAAGGGCCTTGTCGGGTTCTTCGCCGGGATGGGCATTACACCATGTATTGTAGAAATATTTGATGCGTGTTTTGCCGTGATGGGTGCGGATGAAGTCGATGATTTCGTCAGGCAGGCCGGCTTTCACGCCTAACTTGATGCCTTCGGTCACATGGCTTTTGATAATCGATACACTCTTTTCGGTCGTGAGTTTCTCATGAGGATTCACGCCCGACTGGTTCTCGGTGTAATATACGGGATTCCAAAGTTTGCCGATATCGTGGTAAAGGGCGCCGGTACGCACCAACTGCGCATTGGCTCCGATTTCCTTGGCGGCATCGGCGGTGATGTTGCCGAGCTGGAGCGAATGCTGGAAGGTGCCGGGGGCCTCCTGCGACAGTTTCAGCAGGAGTTTGTTGCCCAAATTGCAGAGTTCCACCAATGTGACACCCGACATGAAGCCGAAAGTCTTCTCGAGGGCATAGATGGCCAGGTAGGACAGCAGCAGAAGGATGGAGTTGAGCGACAGCATCAGGAACATGAACCAGGAGGTATTGGTCAGACTGCCGTCGCGCACCAGTATCGTCACGATGTAGCCGATGAAATAGGTAATCATGGAGATGACGGAGACGCGCATCAGTTGCGAACGTTCGGTCAGGCCGTCCTTGAGGGTGAAGATGATGACCATGCCGACAAAAATCTGAATCACCACATATTCGTAGTGCTGGGCGGCTACGCCGGCACACAGCAGCGTCATAACCACATGGCAGAAGAAAGCCGTACGCGAACCCAGGAAGGTGCAGAGTACCACCGTGAGAATGCCGATGGGTACCAGATACGCCGCAGGAGCCGAGACTTCGGCCGCCAGCGAGGTGAGTATCATCATCAGTGTGATGCCGCCCACAGCGATCAGTGTGGCCTTCTGCGAGTGGTTGATCCAGGGACGGAATAACTCCAAATAAAGCAGTACCGAGTGCAGCAGCAGGAAAGCCAGCAGGAGGATGCCGATGGTGGAGAGGGTCTTGTCGGCAGAATACGTCTGACGGCGGTCTTCCTCGCGCCGGTAAGAGTTCAGGATGTCATAGAGCTGCGGGGTAATGATTTCGCCGCGGTCGATGATGCGGCTTTCAGCCAGCACCAGACCAGATGCCGACGATACCTCCTGACGCACACGGGCATATTCGCGATTCATCATCGTTGTGTCGATGGTCAGGTTGGACTCCACGAAGGCCCTGAGGTTGATGCGGGAGTGCAGATAGGAGAAGGTCGAATCGAGCAGCAGCGTTTCAAACGCCTGCCGTTCGGAGAGGATGGTGTCCACGGGTCGCACTTCGGCATTGTGACCGACGCGGATAATCACGTCGTGGAACCGCATCATCTGCAGGGTGTCGTAGGCCGTGCCTTTCAGAATACCCCGTTGATAGAGATTGGTCAACTGCTCATGCAGCCGCAAGTAGGCGCGTTCGGGCAGCGAGGCGCTGATGCGTTCCAAGTCATCCAGTCGCTGCGAGAGCATCGAGGTGTCTTCCAGAAACCGGGGAGTGACCTGCCGCCGCAGACTGTCCTCAAGATGGGCTACAACCGAGTCGGATTTGTAGATGGCAAAGTCGTAAGGCGCCGACAGACGTCCGTAACGCCAGGGCTTTCCCAACTCGTATTCGTAGTGGAATGCATCTTGCCGGGGGAAGAAATACCATACGCAAGCAACCAGCAAAATCATGATGATGCCGCGGATGACTTTATGCTCTGTACTGAGTTTCTTGGTTTCCAATGTTGTAACTCGCTAATTGTTGACTATAACCAGAGGGCAAAGATAACGTTTTTTTGCGACACAGCCAAATAAAAACGGAAAAATCGGCAGACTTCCATACGGAAGTGCTGCCGATGAAGGGTATGCATTACAAAATCGAGTGATTTACTTCGATTCGGTAGCGACTCTTCTCTCCTTGATACGAGCTGCCTTACCGGTGAGCTTGCGGAGGTAGTAAAGTTTGGCGCGACGTACGCGGCCGTACTTGTTGATCGTAACGCTCTCGATGAAGGGAGACTCCATGGGGAAAATACGTTCTACACCAACGCCGTCAGAAATCTTGCGGACGGTGAAACGCTTCTTTGTACCGTGACCCGAAATACGGATAACTACGCCTCGGTACTGCTGGACACGCTCTTTGCCGCCTTCGACAATCTTGTAGGCAACAGTGATCGTATCACCACTTTGGAATGCGGGAAGCTCTTTGCCTGTGGCAAAAGCCTCTTCTGCAATCTTCATTAAATCTGCCATAGAAATAATGTTGTGAATTAAAAGTTTAACATTTTTTGCGCTGGGTCATATAAATGAGTAGCGTTCCTCATCAGAGATGGCCCTCGAGCGACGCTTCCCCCTCATTTTACCACCGAAAGGGTGGAAAACTCTTGTGAAAGCGGGTGCAAAAATAGCTTTTTTTTCTGAAACTGCCAAATTTTCCGTAGAAAAAGTGCTTTAAATCAAGCAAATTAAGGCTCTCCCGCCGACAGATTGTCATGCGGGAGTGGCAATGTCAGGAGATGATGAAGGTGGAAAGACGGGCGTCGTCGAAGACCAGGCGTGCGGTTTCCTGCAGGTCGTGGGGAGTGACGCTGTCAATCCGGCGACAGGAATCTTCGAGGGTATCGACGCGTCCCAGCCGTAACAGACTCTTGGCGGCATTGACAGCAATGTTCTCCAAATTGGCCGTAGCCACACCGTATTGTCCCTTCAATTGGGTCTTGGCCGCCTCGAGTTGCCTGTCGCTGAGTCCCTCGTCGGCCAGCCGGTACAGTTCGCGCCGGCAGAGTTTCAGGCATTTCCCGACATCTTTGTGGTCGCAGCCCAGGTAGATGGAGAAGTAGCCGCTGTCGATGAAGGGCGAGACGAAGCTCTCGACCGTATAGACCAGTCCGCGCCTTTCCCGGAGTTCGCGGTTGAGACGTGAGTTCATGCCCGGACCGCCCAACAGGTTGTTGAGGATGGCCATTGCCGGCGAATGCGCGTCGCCGATGGTGAAAGAGGGACAGCCCAGCAGGACGTGCGACTGGTGGGTGTGCTGCTCCAGCCGGCGGTCGAAATGCTGCAACATCGGCTTAAGGGTCTTCCGCGGGGACGTAGTCTGCGCTTCGGGTTCGGGCCACCGGGCATATTTCTCGAGCGTTCGC
>CAJOOX010000122.1 GCA_905236195.1 uncultured Bacteroidales bacterium | reverse complement strand
TCCCCAGAACAAAATGCTCGTCTTCCCCAAAGGCAACGCCAAACCCGGAGACCTCGTCCGTGTCCGTGTACTCGAAGTCACCGCAGCCACCCTGCTCGTCGAGATTAGGTCCTAATCCTCAAAGAAGCGGGTAAAAGCCCTGACGGCATAGAGGCAGTCGGCCGTGCTGCCGGTCTCCCTACAACTGTGCATCGCCAGGATAGCATTGCCCATATCAACCCCCTTGACGGGCAACGACGACGCAAGGATATTGCCCAGCGTACTACCGCCCGCCACATCCGAATGGTTGACGAACCGCTGTGAAGGCACACCCGCCTCGCGGCACATCTCGGCAAAGACAGCAGCGGACACCGCATCGCTGGCATACTTCTGAGCCGCATTGAACTTGATGACCGGACCGCCGCCCATCACGGGATGGTTGGTCGGGTCGTATTTTTCGCTGTAGTTGGGATGCCAGGCATGGGCATTATCAGCCGAGATCATAAAGGCACGTTCCACCGCCTGACAGAATGCCTCCTCTCCGCCTCCCTGGGCCAGAGCGATGCGTCGCAGCATCATCGCCAGGAAGGGACTGCCTGCCCCCTGTTTGGTCTGCGAACCGGTCTCCTCGTTGTCGAAGATTGCCAACACTTTCGTAGCATCCGTTGTGGCGGTGGCCGTCATCGCCTCCAGACCCGCATAACACATCGACAGGTCATCCAACCGACCCGACGACACAAACTCGTTGTGCACCCCGAAAGTACATGCCGGCGTAGCATCCGCCAGATAGAGGTCGAAGTCCAAAATCTCGTCCTGAGCCATATGGAGTTCGCTGCAGATTACATTCATCAGCAGGTTACCCTTTTCGAGTTCGTCTGTTACAATACCCAGCAAGGGCAGGGTATCCTTCTGACGGCTGAGTTTCACGCCGTCGTTCACATCGCGGTTGAAATGGATGGCCAGATTGCAGATCTGGAGCAGTGGGCGTTTCACATGCAGTAGGAGTGTACGCGGATGGAAGGCATCCTCGCCACGCACAATTACACGTCCGGCGACAGTGAGCGGACGGTCAAACCACGTGGAAAGGATAGGGCCGCCATATACCTCGGTATTCAGTTTCACTATGCCGCCCTCGCAACTCATCTCCGCATTCGGTTTGATACGGAACGTCGGCGAGTCGCAGTGCGCACATATCATCCGGAAACCCGCCTCACCCAACGGACGGTGTCCGATGTGGAACGCATAGACCGACGAATCGTTCTTCGTCACATAAAACCGGTCACCCTCACGGACCTCTCCCAACGGCTGTTCTGCGTCGATCGCACGATAGCCGGCTGCCTGAAGGCGGTCCGCGATATTGCGTACAGCCAGAAAGTTTACCGGCGAGGCATCCAAAAAATCCAACAATCTCTTAATCATATTCTAATAAATTTATTCTGACAGGGAATTCTAATATTAGTTAGAATGCTGAGGAACGGGGCCTGTCGAAGTCCGCACGGTTGAAGCGGAAGAACTTGCTCTTGGAAGGTAGTTTGATATAGCCCACATAGAATGTTTTACGCTGACGGCGAACCTGCATCAAATAATGCAGGTCTATGAGCGGTGTTATAAATTCAAGCACAAGAGGCGACAGCCAGAAGCGGTGCAAATGGAAGGTGCGCGCATTCTGGAGGATGACGGCTATAACCCATATGGCCCGAAGAACGAGCATCAGCAGCAAGACTGTCGGCAGGATGAAGTTGTCGAGACTGAAAGGTGCGTTCCAGTCGGTGAAAATGAGGCTGAGTACGATGACGGCAACGGCGCCGAACACCATAAGGTAGCGTGTCAGGACATCGAGAGAACGGACGAACATGGGCCACTTGTGGTATCTCTGAGAGGTGAAGGCACGGTTGCGGCGATCACGGCGCCAGCCATAGGACAAGGGAGACTGCTGGTCAATCATCATGGCAGACGACGAACATTCAGCCATCACATTGTGACGGGAGCAGACATTGGCCACGAAGAGATCGTCTTCTCCGGGATAGATATTGAGATGGGAAGCAAAGCCCTCATTGTGGTTAGCAAA
Organism: uncultured Bacteroidales bacterium; assembly: GCA_905236195.1. Classification (GTDB taxonomy): domain Bacteria; phylum Bacteroidota; class Bacteroidia; order Bacteroidales; family UBA3663; genus Liminaster. The sequence continues at coordinate 11,545 of CAJOOX010000122.1, read as the reverse complement.
GAACATCTCTTTGCGAAAGGCGAGATTGGTGCCCCAACCGGCATAGGGTCGTACGGCCAGCGTAAGCCCGAAGAGGGTGATCAGCCGCTGGAGAAGGTCATAGCTGTAGAAGCGCGACATAAAACCCGAACGGTTCTCGTAGGCCACAGGACCAAGCACGAAATCGATGCCTTCGGTAAAGTTGCGTACCATCGATGAGATCCACTTGTCGCTGGAGGGCGCACATTGGGCCTGGGTCATCAGGATGATGTCGCCGTGGGCAGCCTTCACTCCGAGAGTAAGAGCAAGTTTTCGGCGCGAGATAGTACGCATTTCCTCGTCCTGGTGAGTATGGATAAGGTGGTCGTAGCGCTGTTCCATCATCTTGAGCACTTCAGGGGTCTCGTCGGTGGAGGCATCGTCAACTACGATGACCTCGAAATTGGGATATTGCTGGTTGAAGAACTCGGGAAGGTTGCGAAGCAGGGCATCCGCCTGGTTGTGGGCGTACAGAACGACAGAGACTGGCGGCTGGGATACGGCAAAGACCGCCGTGCCTTTACGTTCGCGATAGCCGCGATAGACGGGTCGAGCCCAAACGATGAGCCAAAGCAGGAGTTGGATGAACCAGATTATTACAACGCCTATGGCTGTATAAACGAGCCACTGAGGGTATGAGGATAGAAATTCCATTATCTTTAATCTAAAAAAACGCTGCAAAGATAGTATAAATTTCAGAGAAAAGCAAGAAAAGGGGAATTTTTTTAAGAAAAAAAATCCAGGCAGCGCAGTGCTGCCTGGCAGAAGGTAAGCCGTATAAAACATCTGCATATAAGCCAAGTGAATATATGCAGATGTTTGAGGGTCGGTCGAATATCAGCGACTGCGGGTGTTGGCAGTCTTCTGGCGGTCGGAGGTGCGGCCTCCGAAGGTGCCGCGATTGCTGCGGCTGCTGTTGGACTCTGTGGTGCGGGTAGCAACTCCTCCGGCAGAACGGGTGGATGTGGTGAAACGCGTCTGAGCGCGGTTACCGGCATTATTGTGGCCGGATTTGTTGTCTGGACGGTTCACATTGCCGGGGTTGTTGTGACTGTTGTTGCCGGGATTCTTGTAGCCGGGATTCTTGCCGTTGTTACCGGAATTATGGTTCCCGGAATTGTTATTGTTGCCGACATTACCCTGGTGGTAGCCGTTGCCCGAACGGTAGCCCTGATTGGGATGATGGACGGGCGCCGTGTTGTGATGAGCCGGAGCGTGATGAGGCGCATGTCCGTAGTGGCTCTGATAGCCGTGATGGTTGTAGTACCAGCCAGGCTCGAAGTGGAACACGGGATTGGCATGGCCGTAGTGGTGGTAGGCTACGGGATGGCCCCAAACCATTTCAATCTGACGGGGAGTGAGATATGGCAGGAAGCGGTTGTAATAGACGCTGCGCACTGCCATCGGATTAGGAGCATAGTACACATCGTGGCAATAGGAACGATAGATGGGTTCAAACAGCATGGCCTGAGCCATGTTGAGAGCCATTGCCGTAACCAGATCTACGAAGGATGCTTCATAGTAGGGTGCTGTCACCAACATGGGGGAAGCCACTTCGGGAACAGGGGCGGGCACGGGGTCGGACGTTACGACAACGGTGGAAGGACCGGAGTTCACAACGAACGAGAAATGTACGTGCTGAGCGTTGCTCAAAGCGGAGGTGCCGAGAAGGGCAGCTGCGACGAGAATCATCTTCTTCATAACTGTAAATTTTAAAGAGGTTCAACATTGTCTTTTTCTGTCTTTAAGACGATGCGGAACCTCGTGCGTTTATCGGAGGCTGTCAACTTTTCAACCAACAGCAGGTTTTTCTCACTTAATTGAGGATTGTGGGGTCGTTTTTCATCAGGCGGACGGAGAAAGTCTTGGGGAAGAATCCGCTTCCTGAGCTCATAAACCGTACTTTGACATTCTCCTTGTCACGCAACATGGCGATTGGCACGGATACGGCGACATCGAAGAACTTGTTCTTGCCCTTGGCCCTTGCCGTCATGGGCACGTCAACCTCCTGGAGGCGGGCGCCGTCAACAAAAATAACACCGGCACGGCCGCGATCGCTGACAGTGAAACGAAGCATGAGAACGACATCTTCGACCTGAGCGGGAATCCTGGAAGTGGAGAGCGCATACTCGAACCACTGTTCGGCAGGCGCGTCGCGGAAGGTCTCGGAGTTGAGGTTGCCGTGAGAGTCAATCTTGGAGGAAACAAAGGCGTGCTGACGTTCGGAGGCCTCGTCACCGGGCTTGACCTGGTCATAGGTATTGTTCTCCATCTCGGCCATACGCAGTTCCTCCTGATAAAGAGGGTTGCGCACCCATGCCGACTCAGTCTGCTGGTTCCAATAGAGGGTATAGCGCTGGTGGTGAATATCGTAGAAGGGACGCACCTCGACATTGTTCCAAAGCGAACCCTTGGCCGAAGCATCGACATTGAGCACGAGGCGGGAAGCATCCTTGAACTTAATCTTGGCGGGAATGCTGTTGCGGTCGCAGATCAGCATGGGCGCGAGCGCCAGCGACGGGAAATTGCCGCGCACGGAAGGCTCGTGGTCGCGTACGCCCTCATGTCCGTACTCGTTGGTCAGGATTTCGAACTTCTCGTCGCCTCTTTTGGCTCCGGTCTCGACAGCTGCGAGAACATTGGGGCCCATGCGGAGGGCAATGTAGTTGGAAACGCCGGGACAGACGTCAAAGGAGAACATCATGGGATAGGTGACCTCAATGACATCGCCTTCCTTCCAATCCTTGCCGCAGTATACAAAGTTGGCCTTGCGTGGCTGTACGTCGCGCAAAGCTTTGACGGGCTGACCATTGACGGTGATGTTGTATTTGGGACCGGCCCATGCGGGATGGCGTACAGCCAGTTTGTAGTGACCCGGCTTCGTAATGGTAATCTTCGACTTCGAACCATAAGGATATGTGGACTCTTGACGGATGCCGAAGTTGGCATTATTGAGTTCGGAGGGAATGAAGAGGTTCACAAAGAGGGTATCCTCGTCGTATGAATAAATCCACTCGCCGTACTTGGAGTGCAGTTCCATACCCGTGCCGACACAACACCACATCGACTCATTGATGGTGGAATAGATGCGATAGGCCGACGGACGGGTGGGTGTATAAAAGGAATAGCCGCCCGTAGCCGGATCAATGGTGCCAAGAATGTGGTTGAGCTGTACGTTCTCGTAATAATCGACCATCGACGGATCGTGCGTAATCTGGAAGAGATACTGCGTAATCTTCATCATGTCGGACGAATTGCATGTCTCTGGACCGTCGGCCTCGGTGATGTAGCGGCTCATACGGTCGGAAGGCTGGAAGTAGGACGCTACGCCCGAACCTCCGAAACATACGGTACGGTTCCGTACCACATCCATCCAGTAATTGTAGGACGCCTGAAGATAGCGGGAGTCGTGACGGAGCTGTGCGATGCGGGCATTCCCTACGAACTTGCCCGACATTTCGTCTGCATGTTTGAGATCGAGAAAAGCTTTCTTGTTGTCGGACAGCATATTTTCAATCACAATCTGATGGGAAAACTTCTTGGCTCCATCCATGTATTTGCCGCTGCCCAGGATGACGCTGGCATCAGCGAGCACCTCGTTGATGGAACCTGCTTCCCATTGGAGAATCTGCATCTCCATGATATCCTGTGTGAAGAGGGACACTGACTTGATAATCCAATCGCAGAGTTTGCGGAATTCTTCTTTGGCCTGCTGGTTGCCTGCATAGACATAGGCATCGCGTAGGCCGGACAGAATCTTTTGCTCGCAATAGAAGGGAATCCAGTTTCCATACTGGTTATAGGGACGGTAGTCGCCATCGACGAGGGATTTCCAGATATCGTTGTTGGGAGTACCTCCGAGGAAACCCTGAAGGCCGTCAATCTTGCCAAAGGCTTCCTGGCAGTCGCCAAGGACCTGCACCATATAGTCGATGCGTTCCTTGTACTTGTTCTTCAGAAGGGGATCGCGTGTGGCGGCATAGGCATAACTGAGTGCCGAAAGATAGTGACCGCCGATATGACCGTCGAGCGCCGTAGAGTTGACCCAAGCCCACGAAGGAAAATTTGGGTGTTCGTATTCCCACTGATAATAGGGCGACGACTCGTTTGCCGTCTTGGAAAGTCCCGACTGGCGGATATAGGGGGTGAGAATACGTTTGACGTCAAAGTCCAGAAGGCTCTTGAAATTACGCTCCTGAGCCTCGCGAAAACGGCCTTCAAGCAGTGTTACGTCCTGCAGGTCGAAGCGAGTCTCGTCCAAGGCATGCTGGCCGAACGTCGTGTTGACATTCAGCAGAGTCGCCAGAGCGAGAAAGAGTATGAATCTGCACTTATGCATCAAAAAAAGAAGGGATTGCTGTTGAATAGGTGGTTATTATGTCAGAGGGCTAACCGGAAACCGCAGTAGGCAATTGCGCTGTGGAGACTCTCCTCCGAGGAATAGGAACTGCGAATGAACTTGCGCCGGTTGGCAGGACAGTAGTAAACCGACTTCTGCTGGGTCCAGCTGCCGCCGCGGAGGATGAGGGTATCACCCAGTCCTGCCAAAGCACGGGGATTCTCAAGCGGCGGGTTGACAGTGTCGGCCGAAGAGTATTTGTAGTAGCTGTTCTGCACCCACTCGGCCACATTGCCGCCCATATCATAGAGACCTAGTTCGTTGGCCTTGAGCCGTCCGCCCCGATGGACTCCATAGTCGTTGCCGGACTGACCCTGAGCACAAGCGTTGGAGTAGCACCAGGAGGTCTCGGTATAGTCGTCGGAGCCGATGAACCGGTAACCTTGGCAGTAGCGTCCGCCGCGTGCCGCACATTCCCATTGGGCTTCGGTAGGCAGATGGAAGTTAAGACCTGTCTTGGCGTTGAGGCTCTCGCAGAAATTGACGGCATCGTCATAACTGATGTTGTAGGCGGCGATTGTGTCGGCCAGACCCGTCTCGGCATACCAGGGAGCGTTGCGCTCCACTTCCGGTATCTTACAGTAGCGTCCTGTAGGCAGGACATCGCCCATCACAGCCTTCCATTCGCCTTGTGTGACCTCATACCGTCCGATGTAGTAGTCGGGCATAGAGACGGTTATTACCGGGCCCACCCACGTTGCGGTATCGGAAGTGGAATATGCGTAGTAGTTGGGGTTGGAAGTACTCTTCAACTGGGCCCCCATGTAGAAGAGGGTGCTCTCCACCTTGACCATGTTGTTGATGAGTTCGGTAATCACCGCCTTGTCGCTTTCAGTCACATTCTTCCAGGTCACTTCACCGATGGGGAAAGTCTGTTTCTGGTAAACTATGCCGTTCTCATCGTCATCACAGGCAATGAATACTGCCACGGAAGTTATTGCAAACATGGCTGACGCCAAGTATCTGAAATTCATCTTGTCTTTTGATCTTACTAAAGAATTTAACCGGTGCAAATATACCAATTAATTTTCAATTAATCAAATTTTTACGTATATATTTGCTGTTTTTTTTATAAAACGTGACATTTTCTGCCGTTTTGGGGGATTTTTGAAGTTTTTTTTGACTATAACGTGGGTAATGATATCCCGCTTATCTTGCGATAAAGGTCGAGGGCATATTCGTCGGTCATGCCGCTGATATAGTCTAAAACTGCCAGTAAACGACAATATAGTTCGGGCGAACGCATCTCGTACTGACGGGGCACACGGGAGAGCAGGAGTTTGGAGGCCACGCGGTCGGGCCAAAGCACCGCCTCGAGATAACGGTCGAGCAGGACGGAGAAAATCCGGTGGCCGGCAATCTCGATGTCTACAACATCGGAGGTGTTGTAAATCTTGGATACGGCGACCTCGGAACAATGCCGGTAAGCCTGTTTGGGCGTTTCGGAAATCAGGTCCATGAGCGGGGTCATGAAACGACCGCGCAGAATCTCCTCCTCGTGGCTGATGAAGGCCTCGGAACACTCGTGGACAAGCGTGCCGATGGCGCAGGAGCGGAGATAGGCTATCTGTTCGTTGACATCGCTGGCAAAGAGGTTCATCCGTTCCTCCACATGCGAACGCCGTTCGCCGTCGAGGAATCCCAACAAAAGTTCGCGCGTCTCGTCGGTGGAAAGAATCTTCAGATGATGGGCATCTTCGATGTCCATAATCTGATAACAAATATCGTCGGCCGCCTCGACGAGGAAAACAAGAGGATGTCGCGAGAAACACTTGCCTTCGGCATCGGCGGGCTCTATCCTGAGTTCCTTCATGAGACGGTGGAACCCGTCGCTCTCGGCCTTGAAATAACCGAACTTTCCCTTCTTGCCGGCCGCTGTGGACGGATAGGGATACTTGATGACGGAAGCCAGTGTGGAATAGGTCAGGGCAAAACCGCCCGGTCGTCGTCCGTTGAACTGATGGCTGAGAAGTCGGAAAGCATTGGCATTGCCCTCGAAGTGAACCAGATCCATCCACTGCTGTTCATCCAATTCCGACTCGAGACTCTTGCCGTTACCCTCGGAGAAATACGAAGATATGGCACGTTCGCCGCTGTGACCGAAGGGCGGATTTCCCATATCGTGGGCCAGACAGGCTGTGGCAACCACATCGTCGAGAGATTCGAGTTTCCAGGTCCACTCCTCCCCCTTGTATTTCTCGATGAAAGCCGAAGCCGCATTGTTGGCAAGACTGCGTCCGACACACGACACTTCGAGTGAATGAGTCAAACGGTTGTGCACGAAAACGATGCCCGGAAGCGGAAAAACCTGAGTCTTGGACTGCATTCTGCGAAAGGCCGACGAGAAGATCAGCCGGTCATAATCGCGCTGAAATTCAGTTCTGGCATGAGGTCGCAAGCCGCTGAGGTGTTCCTGACCAAAACGCAAAGTTGACAAAAGATGATCCCAATCCATCATAATATTATGGTTCCTCCATTGGGCTGCAAGCGGATTTTAGTGAATCCCTTTTTATTGATTTTCAATGTTGTTTTCTCCGCCGGCATGAAACGTTCTCCCTTCTTGGCGGGAAGGTCTCTCAGACAAGTACGCACTGAACCGTTCCACCCGAAGGACGACATGTCGAGGTTGAGTTCAAGGACACGGTCGGTGGCATTCATAGCCACAATATACCAGCGGTCGCCACTACGGCGAGCCAGCGCCACGTAACGTCCGGGATATCCGTCGAGGAAACGCACTTCGTCCCAGGACGTGGGCATCCTGCGAATGAATTCTTTCTCGAAGTCAGGGATTTCCTCAGCCGCATTGGGTGTGAGGGCCACGCAGTTGACATAGGTTTGGATAGCCACTCCTGATGCAAGTTCGAAGATATCACCTGTATAACGCGGATGACGGCTCCGGTTGTCGCGACTCATATATTTATTAAGGATAATGCCTCCCCAGTCGAAACTGCCCAGAGCATTACGTACAAAGGGATGCATCGTGAGTTCATATGCCTCGGAGCGGGCGTGTTCTTCGGTGAAATATACATTCTCACTGGCCAGACAGGCTTCGGAGGCAATGTAGTTTGGGAACATCACTTCCCAGCCCCTGGGAATGGTGCATCCATGGAAAATGACAGCCAGGCCATAGCGGTTGGCATCGGTGAGGATATCTTCATAGAGGGACATCGCCTCCTGTTTGTCCGACCCGAAGAAATCGACCTTGATACCAGCCACACCGATACTGCGAAGCCACGCCATCTCACGGTCGCGGGCCGCAGCAGTATTCATACAGTCACGGGGGGTCTGGGGCGCATCGTTCCACCATCCGTTGCTGTTATACCACAGCATGAGTTTCACACCCTTGGAACGGGCGTATGCGGCAAGCTGTTCCATGCGATCGCGACCGATCTGCTGATCCCACCAACCGTCAACCAGACAGTATTCCAGACCGAGCGAAGCAGCCAGGTCGATGAAGCGGACCTGATCGTCGTAGTTGACGGAACGGTCCTGCCAGATGAGCCAGGACCAGGTGTAGCGTCCGGGAAGATAATCGGTTGTTGCCTCATAACGCGGATTCACAAGGTCGTAGGCGATAGTGGTCTCGACAATCGGCTTGAGGGTCTCTCCCACCGTGACGGTACGCCAAGGGGTAGTGCCCGGCACATTGAGGCCCGGTTTGCCGCTGGTCTTGCCACGCCATTCGTCGTCATTGGGAAAGGCTATCTGATAACCGCAATCCCCGGTCCAATCCTTGAGATGCGAACCGCAGTAATGACTGTCCACACCGGTCTCACCCAAAAGTACCCAATTGTGTTCGTTGTGGAAAAGCGCAGGGAAAATATATCCCTCACCGAACTGAGATTTGGCAGCAACGGGCATTTCTGACAGATAGTCTTCCTCATAACTCGGCTTGGTTTTCGCCCAACCGGTCATCGGATTGATCTGCGGGGAAATGAAAGCTCGGGCAGAATCGGGTAACCGGAATGAAGAACATTCATCGAGGATGATGCAACCCATGGGATTACCATAACGATCGCGGTTCTGTCGCATAAGACTGTAGCGGTAGGCCACATCGTTGTCGGCCACCCGGAAAGTCAGTACCATATCATAACCGTTGGCAGAACGCAGGGTCACATCGGCACAATTGGCTACATAACGGGATGTGGCAGCTTTCGTTCGCGTCATCTTGCGAACGGTATCGATACGGGACGTTTTGACATCCAGCCAACTCAGATTACGTGAAAAGTCGGCATAGTCGGTCACCAGACCCAAACGTGACTTTTCAAGAGCGACAGAGCCGTTGAGAGACACCTGATAATGCAGTTGTCCCCCTTGGTTGTCAATCCGCACGGCAAGTTGTCCGTTGGGTGACTTCAGAACGGTTTCCTCAGCCCAAAGCACGGCGGGCAGAAGAAACAGGGCAGGCAATAAAAGCTGTTTCATAGGAATTTGTATTAGGGACGGAATTTGTATTAGGGACACTCTTCTTTCCCCCGAAACGGAGGAAATGGGTTTCGAATCTTAACCTGTATTCTTTTACCTGACTTCTTAGTCCTCAATGGCCTTGAAGTGGTCGTAGTTCTCTTGTTTCTCAAATGCCGATTTCCGACCGGCCGGCACATGCAGTGTAACGTATTTATCGTCAAAAGTGTTCCACTCAATCATGACGGGGCGCGGCATGCTTATATCTACCAGCGACGGACAGCCCATGAATGCCTTGGATCCAATACTCTTGATGGACATGGGAAAGTGCATCGTACGGATGGTACGACAGTCTTCAAATGCACTCATGGCGATGGATTCCAGATTGGAAGGCAGTTTGACGCTGGACAGAGAGACACATCCCTTGAACATACGGAAACCGATGCGGGTCATCTGATTGGGCAGTTCGATACGTTCGAGTGTCAGACAGTTTTCAAAAGCGGCATCCCCGATAAGACGGAGAGATGCGGGAAGTTCTATTTGGAAGAGACTGTTGCAGGAGGAGAAACAGAGTTCGCCAATCTGTTCCACGCCGACGGGCAAAGTAATCTCGCGGATGGTATAGCAATTGGCGAAGGCGCTGGCTGCAATATTCTTCAGATGGTTGGGGAATTTGACGTGCGACAGGGAAACACAGTCACTGAAGGCTGAATTGCCGATTTCAGTCACTTTGTCGGGTATATCTATGTCATGCAACGTACGGCAATTAACGAAAGTCTGCTCTGCAATCTCGGTCAGATTATCCGGCAGGTTGATTTTGGCGAGCGATGCACAATTGATAAAAGCGCTCTGTCCTATACGTGTCACCGTTGAGGGAAGGACGACCTCGGTCATAGACACACAGTCGGCAAAAGCACCGGCCCCAATGCTCTTAACACCTTCGGGCAATGTGAGCGTGTATAACCTCTCTGTTCCTGAAAAGGCGTAATCGAGGATATGTTCCACACCGCCAGGCAATATCACGTTGCCTACAATTTGGCTCGGGAAGGTATGGAGGGCTTTGCGGTCGTAAGTCAACAGGACGCCATGGTCATCCAGATAATGTATGTTACCCACTGCGACATGAATCTGCTGGAGATCACAGTAATTGAATGCGCCGACTCCGATTTCCTCGGTTTCCATCGGGATGGTGATATTCGTCAGGCTGGTGCACTTTTGGAAGGCCATGCGCCCGATTTTCTTCAGATGTTGGGGCAGATAGACCGACGGGAGGCTTCTGCATCCTGCAAAGGCACGTTCTCCTATCTCGGCCAGATTGTCAGGGAAAGTGACATCCGACAGGGTGACGCAAAAGGCAAATGTCCAATTATCTATCTTTGTCACAGAACTGGGCAGATGAATACTTTCCAGGTTTGTACAGTTCTCGAATGCTGCTTCTCCGATTACCGACAATGTCTTGGGAAGTTCGAATGACTGTACACGCACACATCTTTCAAAAGCGCTGGAACCGATTTCTTTCAGACCTTCCGAAAGATGAACCGCCGTCATCTTGGAACAGCCCATAAAGGCACCATAGCCAATCATTCCGACAGAAGCGGGCAAAGTGATACTTTCCAGCTCATTACAGTCGCGGAAAGCGTAGTCGTCGATTGCTGTTACATCATACTTTTTACCCTGATATTCTACTTCAGCGGGAACAGTAATGGCGCCGGCATAGTCCGTTTCAGGTTTAGTGACCTTGCAACCGTCTTTGGTGGTCTTGTAGGTCAGATCGCCGACTGTAAAAGTGACGTCAGCGTTGCCACAACTTGTGAACAATAATAAAAACGTCAGACAAAAGCAAATGCACGATTTCATTTCAATTTCGATAAATGCGATTTTACTTCTTCGTTAATGTAACAGAATGTCATCAATAGGTTATTCTCGTCTTCACTTATCCTGGTGGAGCCCTTCCGGTTCTCCAGTTCATATATATGTTGGGAAGTTTCAATCAAGACCAGGTAACCCACTTTGAGTGAGAAGAGCGGTGCTCCCCGCAATTTCCACTCGAAATAGGGATTACAAGGCTCGGGAAGGATTCCCTTTTTCCATAAATCCGAAAGCGCCCCAATCAGCATGATGGGGTCAGGGGTGCCCGTGTACCTCATCAGGAGAACAGATTGCGGATTTTGTTTCTGAATTTCTCCACCACGGAAGGCGAAGTATTGAAATTCCTGTGTTTGCGCAGTTCCTCCAGCGTTTTCTTCTCATCGCTTTCGAGGGTTTCCGGCACATAGACCGAAACCTCGGCCACGAGGTCTCCCCTGCCGGAGCGGTTCACAGAGGGCAGGCCTTTGCCTGACAGACGGATCTGGGTACCGGGCTGTGTGCCGGGCTTGATGGTCTGTTTCACACTACCTTCCACAAGCGGGATTTCCACCTCGCCGCCAAGGGCTGCCGTCGGGAAGTCGAGCAGCAGGTTGTAGAGCAGGTGGTTGTCCTGGCGGATGAACACGTTCTGTTTCTCCTCTTCGATGAGCACATAGAGATCGCCGGGCTCACCGCCGCGACGTGCAGCATTGCCGTAGCCCTCCATGGTGAGTTGCATGCCCTCGCCCACACCGGCGGGAATTTTCACATCGATTACTTTTTCGCCGATTACGATACCTTCGCCGTTGCAATGGGGACAGCGGGTCCTGATTTTTTTGCCGGTGCCGCTACAGTCGGGACAGATGCCCTCGGTTT
>CAJOOX010000121.1 GCA_905236195.1 uncultured Bacteroidales bacterium | reverse complement strand
CTGCTGTTGCTGCTGGTCCTGCTGTTGCTGCTGGTCCTGCTGTTGCTGCTGGTCCTGCTGTTGCTGCTGGTCCTGCTGTTGCTGCTGGTCCTGCTGCTGTTTGCGGAGCAGGCGCTGGGCTAGAATCAGATTGTAGCGGGCCTCATTGTCAGCGGGGTTGTTCTTGAGGGACTGTTTGAAACACTCGACAGCCTTGTCATACTGCTGGGCAGCCATCATGAGGTCACCCATGTTGTAGTAAGCCTGCGCAGCCAGAGCCTTGTTTCCAGAAACGGACGCCTGCTCGGCCACCGTCTGGTACTGCTGAAGCGCATCCTCGCCCTTCTGCTGACGATAGAGCGAATTGCCGAGATTGAAAGTGGCCAGCGAGTCGGTAGCATTGGCCTCGAGCGCCTTGCGATAGGAAAGTTCCGACTCGAGATACTGCTCCTTGGCGTACTGGGCATTTCCCTCACGGATGTTCTTACGCACGGCCTTTTGAGCACACAGCGATGTGGAGGCAATCGACAGAATTATAAATAATGTGTAGCGCATATCAGTCGAACAGATGGATTTTGCTCATAAGGGGGTTGGCCCTGTCGAGCAGGAAAATATCGATCAGAAGGAAGAGGAAAGCCAGTGCGGCGAACCACTCGAACTTGTCGTCATAGTCGGCATAGACATGTGACTCGAGTTCGGTCTTCTTCATTTTGGAGATGGCATCGGACACGGCATTGAGAGCCGAATTGGAATTGTCGGCACGTGCATAGATACCATGACCTGCGAGCGCAATCTCCTGAGCCTTGGTCTCGTCGAGACGGGTGGTGACAGGATTACCCTCGTTGTCCTTGCGGTAGGAACCCTCGCGTCCCGAATCGTCGGGCAGCAGAGCGCCCTGAGTCGAACCGATACCGATGACGTGGGTTGTAATCCCCTTCTCATAAGCCGCCGAAGCCGCACCCTTGGCATCGTCTTCGTGGTTCTCGGCATCGGTAATGAGGATGATGGTCTTCTCGGAACTCTCGTTGGGCGTGAATGAACGCGAAGCGAGGTTGATGGCGGCACCGATGGCCGTTCCCTGGATGGACACCATGCGCGGGTCGATGCTGGAGAGGAACATCTTGGCCGACACGAAGTCGTTGGTGATGGGAAGCTGGGTGAAGGCATCGCCTGCAAAGACAATGAGTCCCACCTGATCATTTTCCATACGATCGAGGAGTTTGGAGAGCATACGCTTGGCCTTCTCAAGTCGTGAGGGTGCGATGTCGCGTGCCAGCATCGAATTGGAGATATCCAGGCAGACCATCACCTCGACGCCTTCCTTCTTGACGGTCTTGAGTTTGGAGCCGAACTGGGGACGGGCGACAGCGATGATGAGACATATCATGGCCAGCGCAGCCAGGAGGAACCTGATGCGCAGTTTAGCCTCGGATACGCCTTCTGTGAGGGGACGTAGGAGGTCGATGTTGCCATACCGGCGCAGCGCCTTGCGACCGGACCAGCGGGACCAGATGAAAAGGCCCGCCAGCAACACCGGCACAATCAGGAGCCAAAGCAGATAGGGTGATTCGAATCTAAAACCAGACATATATCAGGGAATGTTTTTTAAGAGGGTATTACGGAGCAGCACGTGCAGCAGGAGGAAAGCAATGGCAGCGAGGGCCCATGGCATGAATTCCTCATCCTTGCGCGAGAACTCGCGTATATTCATTTTGGTCTTCTCCATCTTGTCAATTTCCTCGAAGATGTTGGCCAGGGAAGACTTGTCGGTAGCCCGGAAATAGCGTCCGCCAGTGACCTGAGCCATCTCACGGAGAGCGTCCTCATCGATGTCGGCATGTACCATCTGGGTAATGGGCCGTCCGAAAGGATCGACACCGACCTGGACCTGAACATCGCCTTTGGAACCTACGCCGATGGTGTAGAGACGCACCTCCATGGCACGGGCCACCTCGGCAGCATCGCGGGGAGCGACATCACCCGAGTTGTTGGTACCATCGGTGAGGAGGATGACGACCTTGGACTTGGCCTCTCCTCCCCGGATACGGTTGACAGCGGTCACCAGACCGTCGCCGATGGCTGTAGAAGAACCGTCGATGAGGTCGAAACCGACCGAATTAATCATATTGGCCAGGACTGCATGGTCGGTTGTCATGGGACAGAGCGTATAACTCTCCTTCCCGAAAATGACCATACCGATGTTGTCGTTGGGACGTCCGCTGACAAACTGGGAAGCCACGTCCTTGGAAGCCTCCAGACGGTTGGGCTTGAAGTCGGGTGTCTGCATGGAGTTGGACACGTCAAGTGACATCACGATATCGATACCTTCGGTGTCGGTGCGGCTCCATTTGTCACTGCTCTGCGGGCGCGCTAGCACCACAACCACACAGGCAAAAGCGAGGAGCAGGAATGCGAAATTGACATGACGCAGAATCTCCTTCCAGGACCGTGGCAGCTTGGCAAAGGGTCCCGTGGAAGGCACTTGAAGCGTGGCATTGGCCTTGGAAAGCTTCCACACGTAGAATGCAATAGCGGGAAGCAAGAGCAGAAGCAGGAAGAGATATTCCGGATTGGCAAATTGCAACATATACTATTGATTTACTTGGGGTTCATTACTGTGGGCGGGAGTCTCACCGCCTTCGTCCTCGGGCTTCGTGCCGTCGGTCGGTTCTGGCGCTGCCGTCTGGGTGACGAACATCTTGGCGTTCATGAACGAGAGCTGATTCTCGTCGGCCAGAGGCTCGTATTTGGCAAACTTGACCAGATCGGCCAGCGAGAGAATCTGATGGAGGTTGTTGAGGGACGAGTGCTGCGACTCGTTGAGTTCGTAGAGTTCATCGAGAATCTCGTCGGAGGTTTTCTCCATGGCAGGCACCGCAAAACGTCCCTCGATGTAAACACGGAGGATATCGGTGAGTTCGGTATGGAACTGTTTGGGCTTTCCGTTCTGCCACAGATGCTTCTCCTGGAGATTGTCCAGGGCCTGAAGCGCAATGACATTGGGAGGAACAATCTTCTTAGGCTTCACGACGACAGGCTGATGACGTCTGCGAAGACGATAATAGCGCCAGCCGTACCAGGCAGCCACACCGAGCGCAATGACCAGCAGGGGCCAGAGAATCCACTCGATGTAGTCCCAAATGACAATATCCGGTGTGAGGACGTCCTTGATGTCAAAGAACTTCTCGGGATCAACCTCCAGCGAATCGAAGGGTTGGATCACCTTGAGCGCCAGTTCATTGGTGCGCAGTGTGTCACCCTGATAAACGAAGCGGAACGCTGGAATGAGGAGCGATGCAGAATCGAAGGGGAAAACCTCCAACTCCTGACGCAGCGTGAGGGTTCCATTCTGCACCGCCAGCGTATCGACCCGTGGAAGGTCGGCCCATTCGAGCAGGAAAGCCGCGGTATCGTCCCAGGCCACAATGCCCCGGGAATCCAGATGCGGGAACTCTATGGTTTGTCCTTCGGGCACTGAAGCCTCGAGGTGGATGGTGGTGGGCATGCCCAGAATGACATACGTCGAATCGAGGCGTGCCGTCACCCTTGCCTGTGCCGATGAGAGCACAGGCAGCAGTACCAATCCGAGGATCAGAAGGAAGGACTTGACAGATTTGAAATACATTTATGATCGTTTTTTGAACATCTCCATCAGGACGGGAACAAAGTCCTCGCCAGTGGGGATGGAAACATTATCGACCCGCGCATGCAGGAAAGCGTCGTGCATACGGTCCTGACTGTTCTGCCACCAACGGGCATAGGCGGCACGTGTTGCCTTGTCGGAGGTATCGACCCAACGGTGGGCTCCGGTCTCGGCATCGGTAACGTGCATCAGCCCCACATCGGGCAGTTCTGTCTCGCGGGGGTCATAGACCTGAATGGCCACCATGTCGTGCTTGGTGCTCGCGATGGTGAGCGGCTGCAGGTAGGGTTTGTCGTCCACAAAGTCGGAGATGACGAAACAGGTGCAGCGTTTCTTCTGGGCGTTGCTCACATACTGGATTGCCTTGCCGATGTCTGTTCCACGCCTCACGGGCTTGAAATTCAGCATCTCGGAGATGATGGCCAGCACATGCTTTCTGCCCTTCTGGGGCGGGATGTAGCGTTCGATACGGTCGCTGAAGAAGATAACCCCGATCTTGTCGTTGTTCTGGATGGCCGAAAACGCCATGGTGGCGGCTATCTCGGTGATGGTCTCCTGCTTGGTCTGGGTCGTGGTACCGAATTCTCGGCTGCCGCTGACATCGATGAGCAGCATGACGGTCATCTCGCGTTCCTCCTCGAAGATCTTGATGTGGGGTTTGTTCTGACGGGCCGTAACGTTCCAGTCGATGTCGCGCACATCGTCGCCGAACTGGTACTCGCGCACCTCTGCGAACGACATGCCATGTCCCTTGAAGGCCGTGCGGTACTGACCCGCAAAGATATTGCGGCTCAGACCTCGCGACTTAATTTCGATCTGGCGGACTTTCTTCAGCAAGTCAGTTGTTTCCATCAGGGCACTTCCACTTTGTTAAGGATTTCAGCAATCACTTCCTCCGAAGTGAGGTTGTTGGCCTCGGCCTCGTAGGAGAGACCGATGCGGTGACGCATCACATCGGGACAGATGGCACGCACATCCTCGGGGATAACGTATCCGCGGCGCTTGAGGAAAGCGTAGGCACGGGCGGCGAGGGCGAGGTTGATGGAGGCACGGGGCGAAGCGCCGTAGGCTATCATGTCCTTGAGGCTGTCGAGTTCGTACATCTCAGGATAGCGTGTTGCAAAGACGATGTCAACGATGTACTTCTGTATCTTCTCGTCAATATAAACCTGCTTCACCACCTGTCGGGCATCGAGAATCTCATCGACCTTCATCACAGGCTTGATGTCCTGCTTGAATCCTGCCAGATGGGCGGCCACAATCTTCATCTCCTCCTCCTTCTTGGGATAGTCGATCTTGACCTTGAGCATGAAACGGTCGCACTGGGCCTCGGGGAGCGGGTAGGTACCTTCCTGTTCGATGGGGTTCTGGGTGGCCATGACGAGGAAGGGACGGTCGAGCTTGAACGTCTCGGCGCCAATGGTGACCTGACGTTCCTGCATGGCCTCGAGGAGTGCCGACTGCACCTTGGCAGGGGCACGGTTGATTTCGTCGGCGAGGACGAAGTTGGCAAATACGGGACCCTTCTTGACGGTGAACTGTTCGTTCTTCTGCGAATAGACCATCGTACCGATTACGTCGGCAGGCAGCAGGTCCGGGGTAAACTGGATGCGGCTGTATTTTGCGTCAATCAACTGGGACAGGGTCTTGATGGCCAGCGTCTTGGCCAGACCGGGCACACCTTCGAGGAGGATGTGGCCGTCGGCAAGGAGGCCGATCAGGAGAGACTCCACAAGGTGCTTCTGGCCTACGATGACCTGGTCCATGCCTTGTGTCAACATGCTTACGAACGCGCTCTTGGATTCAATGAGTTCGTTCAACTCACGGATGTCAACTCTTTCACTCATAAATGTCAGTTTTGCTAAAGATATTTGTTTTGTTTATTACTGTTTCTTGAGTCGTAATCGGGCAGAAATCCCGATTTTCAAGGTGCAAAATTAACGAATTAACTTAAAACAGCCAAAAATTAACGTCTAAATAATCTAAAAGAGATATTAAATATTGTCAAATTGGGCTCTGAAGGGGTATTTTTGCCCTCCAGAGCCCAAAATTTCGGCCTTGCAAATCGACATAATCAATGGATTTCGTCAATATTATACGGCGTATTCTGATAAACGTAGTAGTTCAGCCAGTTGGCAAAAAGCAGGTTGGCCGTAGAACGCCAACGCACCAACGGCCGGTTGTTCGGGTTGTTGCCTTTATAGTAGTTGACCGGCATGTCGATGGGGAGTCCTTTGGTCAGGTCGCGCTTGTATTCGGCATCGAGAGTATAGGGAGAATATTCCGAATGGCCTGTCACATAGATTTCGCGTCCTTCCCTTGCCATGACCATGTAGATGCCGCTCTCACGGCTCTCGGACATAATCTTGAGTTCGGGATGTTTGAGGATGTCCTCCTTCCTGACCTCCGAATGACGGCTGTGGGGCACGAAGAACTCATCGTCGAACCCGCGGAAGATTGGCTCCTGGGGATCGTAGCTGGTATGTTTGAAAATCCCGAACATCTTCTTCGACAGGGGGTATTTAGGCACGCCGTAAAAATGGTAGAGGCCAGCCTGAGCCGCCCAGCAGATGAACATGGTGGAAGTGACGTGGGTACGTGTCCAGTCGAAGATTTCCTCGAGAACGGGCCAGTAGGTCACATCCTTGTAATCCATCTGCTCGAGAGGAGCGCCCGTGATGATCATACCGTCGAATTTCTGGTCCTTGAGGTGTTCGAACGACGTGTAGAACTGTTCCATGTGATCCATGGAAGTGTTCTTGGACACGTGGCCCGGAACCATCATGAAGGTTGTCTCAATCTGGAGAGGCGTGTTCGACAGCAGACGTATCAGGTCGTTCTCAGTCTGCTCCTTGATGGGCATCAGATTGAGAATACAGATACTGAGGGGACGTATCTCCTGCTGGTCGGCACGTTCGAAGTCCATCACGAAGATGTTCTCCGCCTTGAGGGCTTCGATGGCCGGCAGATGTTTGGGAAGTTTTAAAGGCATATACGGAATTTATCTTACCTGAACCACCAGGAACTTGGTCTGGCTCCAGAAGCTGGCAGCATCTTTGATGACGAGCTTGAGGTTGCCGTCTTCCTGCTTGACGAGGTCATAGCTCTCGGTAGGCATGTTCGACTTTATAGTTGCTTTCTTGGCCTTGAGGTCAATCTCGGAGAGCTGACGGATATCCACCTGGGTGAAGAGGGAGGTGTCGAAGCCCTTGGTCGAGAGTTTGCTGCGCTGCAGAGCACCGCCTGTCACGATGCCGAGATCCTTGAGTTCGGCACGTGTCGAGATGATGTAGAAAGCGCGGTTGAGGAGTTCGTCCTGCGATTCCATAATCTTCTGCTGCGCCTTGTTCTCGTTGTAGAGGGAGTCGAGATTGGCTGCGGTTTCCTCGAGATTGTCGGACAGAATCTGGATGGTGTCGCCCTGAGCTGCGATACGGGCCTCATAGGCTGCCATCTTCTCTGTGTATTCATACACGCGCTGCTGCAGACCGTCGATGGTGGCCTTCAGCTGCTTGTTCTGGGCCAGCACGCTGCTGTACTTTTTTGTGAGCTGCTCCAGAGCCTGAGTCTTCTCTTCCAGATCGTTCTTGATGCCGGCAAGCTTCTGCATCAGGTCGGCCTTGCGCGACTGGAGATCGCTCTTCTCCTCACCGTTGGCCACCGTAATCTGGCCGTTGATTTTGTCGAGCTCGCTCGAAACATCTGCCATCAGACCCATGAGGTCCATGATTTCAGACTGCTGCTGCAGCGTTACAGCCGTCAGCGAATCGTTGGCTGTCATTACTTCCTGTTTGCTGGGACCGCTGCTGCAGCTGGTTCCCATAAAGCTGAGACCGAGAACGGTCATCAGACCCAAAAGAATTTTCTTCATTTTGTTTGTTTTTAAATTTGGTTTATACTTAATTCAATTTTATATTTGACTATAGATATTTTGACTATAGACTTTTGACTTTAGACTTTAGACTTTAGACTATAGACATAAATTGTGCCGCTCAGTAAGTCCCCCTTTAAGGGACTTTAGACTATAGACTTTTGACTTTAGACTATGACATAAATTGTGCCGCTCAGTAAGTCCCCCTTTAAGGGGGATTCAGGGGGTCTTATACTTGTTCCTATGCTCTTTCTTTTCCTCCTCTGGGGCTCCTCCCACCAGCAGGACAATCTCGCCCTTGGGTTCGTTGGCTGTGAAGTGGGCTGCGAGTTCGGCGAGGGTGCCGCGCCGGGTGTCGGCATGAACCTTCGATATCTCCCTGACTACGCATGCGGGACGTTCGGCACCGAAGAAAGCGGCCAGTTGTTCGAGCGTCTTGACCAGGCGGTAGGGCGACTCATACAGGATGATGGTACGCGGCTCGGCCGCCAGTGTTTTCAGACGGGACTCTCGGCCCTTCTTCTGCGGCAG
>CAJOOX010000120.1 GCA_905236195.1 uncultured Bacteroidales bacterium | reverse complement strand
TCTCTACGCCGGAAGATATGACGGCGTTTCAGAACAGGACAGAGGAAACACTGGTCGCTCTGACTACACAGCGAACCATCCTCAACGTGAAAAAGAAGAGACGGCGTAAGCTGTACACGGCGCTGGCGGATGTAGAGTCTCTGGCGGAAGCGAAAAAACTCTATGAAGAGGGTATGTCCGGCATGGAAGAAGAGGCGGCGCGTTACGCGGAAGCAGTTTCTGTGCTGGAAAAGGGCGCTATCAGCCGGGAAGTCCTCGCACGGGAGAAATCGGATCTCTATAATCAGCTGGCGGAAATCAATCGGGAAATTCGGAGTGTGCGCAAAAAGTTGAAGATGTGTACAAAAATGCTGGAAAAGATGCAGGAAATGGAAAGAAACATTCAGAAAATCGAACCGGAACAGAAGAAACGGCACAAAGCACAAGCAAGTCGCTAAGTTTGTGGAAGCCTCTGGATCGGGTTACCAAAATATTCCGATTGAGCTATCTGGTTTCAGATAGCTCAATTAGGAACCGTAAAACAAATTAAATTTATCCTGAAAATTTTAAATTTGGGCTTGAATTGCTCATCATTCTGTGCTAAAATACCACTTGGAATCTAAAAATGGCTGAACCTATGATAAAATAAGATGTGGTTTTTAAGCACCTGTAATTTATAACAGAGTGTTTCTATTGCAAAGCGAAATCCGGCATCTTTACAAGTCTCCACCCTTGCTGACTACACACGGGAGGAAAAATATTATGGTTGCTTATGCGCCGGGTATGAGAACCGTCATTCGAGATGAGGAATGGATAATCAAAAAAGTGGAAAAAAACAGCATTGGAAATCAGGCACTACACTGTATCGGTATTTCTCCGCTTGTGAAAGACAAGGAGGCTGTATTCCTCGTTGATCTTGAAAACATCACAGTAGTAAACCCTGCGGAAATAAAACTGATTTCAGATACTTCTTCCCATTTCAGACGGACGCAACTGTATCTGGAAAGCCAGTGGAGACAGCAAATCCCGACTGATGCCGATTTGCATATCGGAGATAAAGCTGCAATGGATCCAATGCCCTACCAATTAGAGCCTGCGCAAATTTCACTTCGCAGACCACGCCAGCGGATTTTGATCGCAGATGCTGTAGGTCTCGGTAAAACGTTAGAGGCTGGCATTCTGATAAGCGAACTTATTGCCCGTGGAAAGGGTAAGCGTATTCTTGTTGTCACAGTAAAGAGCATGATGACGCAGTTTCAGAAAGAAATGTGGAACCGTTTCACAATTCCGCTGATACGCTTGGATTCTAAAAAGATTCATGATATTCGCTCCAGATTGCCCTCCAACTATAATCCGTTCTTTTACTATGACAAGACCATCGTATCCATTGATACGCTGAAACGTGATGTAGAATACAGAACACATCTGGAGAACTCTTACTGGGATATTATTGTCATTGATGAAGCACAGAATGTCGCAGAGCGTGGAGACCATCAAGCACAGAGGGCCAGAGTAGCCAAGCTGTTGGCAGATCGTTCTGATACTATGATTATGCTCTCAGCTACGCCCCATGACGGGCGCGCTAAGAGTTTCGCCTCTTTGATGAATATGCTGGATCCGACTGCTATTGCCAATCCGGAAGAGTATAGCAAAGAAGATATTAAAGGTCTCTGTATGCGTCGGTTCAAAAAGGACGTAAAAGATCAGGTCAATGGATCGTTCTTTGAAAGGCAAATCACCTTAGAGCGTTGCCAAGCCTCCGCAAAAGAGGAAATTGCCTATCATATTTTTGCAAATATGACGTTGCTCATGGATCTAAACAAAAGCAGGCAAGGTCAGTTATTTAAAACCGGCCTTGAAAAATCCTTGTTTTCCAGTCCGGCTGCCTGTATTAAGAGCATTGACGCACGGCTGACAAAACTGAAAAAGAAATATGGCAGCGACGAGATTAAAGACATCCAGACGCTGGAAGAACTTCGCAATGCACTGATTCAAATCGAACCGACAGATTTTTCCAGATACCAGCAACTATTAGGTCGGCTGAAAAGCAAAGAATATGGATGGACTGGCGAAACAGATGATCGTATTGTCATCTTTACTGAGCGTATTGAGACGATGAAATACCTAACCGCACAATTACAAAAGGATTTACCGCTGAAAGCAGATGCCGTTCAGGAACTCTCTGGTGGTATGAGCGACGCGGAGCAGCAACGGATCGTTGAAAATTTCGGTCGGGAAGAATCTCCAATCCGTATTCTGGTAGCATCTGACGTGGCCTCCGAAGGTTTAAACCTTCATTATCTGAGCCATCGGCTGATTCACTTTGACATTCCGTGGTCACTGATGGTTTTCCAGCAGCGGAATGGGCGTATTGATCGATACGGGCAGCAAAAGCGTCCAGATATTCGCTATATGTTGATTGAAAGCAAGGACCCGCGAATCAAAGGTGATATGTGGATCATTGAGATACTGGTTCGCAAAGAAGAGCAAGCACTCAAAAACATCGGTGATCCAACACTTCTGATGGGCAAATTTTCTATTGAGGACGAGGAACTTGTGGTTTCCGAGGCGATAGAGGGCGGCTCCAACGCTACTGCTTTTGAAAGTATTCTGGACAGTGGTGAAAAAGAATTTGACCCCTTTGAAGCACTGATGGCGGCTTCCATGGAAGATACCGCACCAGTGCAAGTGAAAACAGATGAGACGCTGTTCTCTGATCTGGATTATCTATATCAAGCCTTTGCTTTTTTAAACCATGCGGAAAACCATCCTGTAGAGAAGCTCCGGGACTATTCTGGTTTGGACGTTACGATTACTCCGGATATGAGAAAACGCCTGTCAGCATTATTGCCGGACGAGGCCCTGCCGCAAGGAAATACGATACGGCTTTCTAATGACAAAGTCTTCTGCATGGATGAGATGAAGCATAGTATGCGAAACAATATGGCCGAAACCGCATGGCCGAAAGTGCAGTATCTTTGGAAACTCCACCCGCTCTTTACTTGGGTAAACGACAAAGCCAGTCTTCTCTATGGCAGAGAAGAAGCACCTATTGTCGTTCTGCCGGATACACTGAAACTCACGGAAACTATTTTTATTGTCGCTGGTAGTATTCCCAACAAAAAATCAACTCCGCTTGTGGATGAATGGTTTGGACTGCTCTATGAGAGTGGGGAATACGTTGAAAGTCTGTCCATGAATGAAGTATTGCGGCGAACTGGCTTTCGCAATATGAATATTCCGAACGCTAACAAGCTCTCTGACGACGATATTGATGCGGCAGCGAAACTACTTCCCAATGTGGTGGATCGCGCCAGAGAATATCTGTACGATTGTTCCAAGAGTTATCAAAGCCGCATTGTCCCGTTTCTTGATGAAGAATTAAATAAACTTGCGGAACTGGAAAACCGACACAAGGATTATTTTCAGTTATCTCTGTTTGATAACGAGAGAAAGAGGAGCGAAGAGTTGCGCAGAGTTGACATGCTTTTCAATCGATTCGCGGATTGGGTTACAGATACTCTGACAATTCAGGATAATCCCTATATTCGGGTTATCGCGGTACTGAAAGGGGGGAGCGGATAAGAATGGACCTCACGGGCATTCGCAATCAGAACGAATACTATACTAACCATTATTTTACGTCGATTTTTGAGGAAAATGCGTCCGATGCCATCTCTCAGTGGAAGACGGAAGCTAAAGGCAGTGAATATACACGCACGCCGTGGGCTTTGTTGCGCGATGCTGCACGGCAGTATTATCCGATTCATGACCGCTTCCTGCGTTCCAAATTTGATACGCAGACGCTTGGTAATATCCGCTTGCTTGCAGATGTTTATCTGGCGGCGTTAGGGTATCCTACGGCGACTCCGGAGTGGATTGAAATCGATAACGAGACAAAAGCGCCGGTTTATTTGGAAGTGAAGAAAGACAACGGTGCAGCGGTACTCTGGCTCCTGCTTGCCACTTCAGAGGATAAAGAAGCAAGTATTCTGGAGCAGTTTTGCTTCTCTGCCAAGGATATTGGAGAAGAAGGTTTAAGCAACGTCCCATCCGAGGCATTGACCGTTATTTCCAACGAAGACCTGATTGCAAAAATTCTGTTTGGTCAGACAGAACCGCCGCGCTTTGTTATTCTAATCGGTATGAATCAGATTGCGCTGATTGACCGCAACAAATGGAACGAAAAGCGCTATCTTCAATTTGAACTGGAGGAAATTTTCAGCCGCCACGAGGAATCGACGTTACAAGCAATGTCGGTACTTCTGCACAAGAACAGTCTCTGTCCAGAAAAAGGGGCGGCTCTGTTGGATGAGTTGGATGCTAATTCCCAAAAACACGCCGAAGGGGTTTCACAGGACTTAAAATACGCGCTGCGCGAAAGCATTGAAATGCTTGGAAACGAAGTGCTGTACGATATGACATACCGACAAGGGCGGGATTTTGCCGTCAATCCGGTAGATGCTGGACAACTGACGCTGGAATGTCTTCGCTATATGTACCGTATGTTGTTTGTCCTGTTTATTGAGGCGCATCCGGAGTTGGGATATGCGCCGATTCAAGCACAGGCCTATTTGACCGGCTATTCGCTGGAAAGTCTGCGGGACATCGCCGACAACGTGCGGGACGATGTATCCGAAATCGGCGGCGGGTACTATCTCCATGAAACGCTTTCCAAGCTCTATAACCTGATTTACAACGGCTATCCGGAGACGGAAGAGGAAATTCTGAAATACTCCAATGAAAAAAGCCTTCACGATATGTTTGTGATTGCTCCCTTGAAAGCGCATATTTTCGATCCAGAGTTTACGCAAATGATCGCAAACGCCAAACTTCGCAACAGCGTCATGCTACGCATCATTAATCTAATGAGCCTAACCCGTGAAACCGGCAGACGTAACGAACGGCGCGGGCGTATTTCCTATGCCAATCTGGGTATTAACCAGATGGGAGCGGTTTATGAGGCGTTGTTGTCTTATCGGGGATTTCTCGCGGAACATACGCTTTTTGAGGTCAAACGGGCGGGCGACAACTTCAACGAACTGGATGTTGGCTATTTCGTGACAGAGGAAGAACTGGATCAGTATGCTGAAGATGAGCGTGTCCGCTATGAAAAGGATGATCCAGACGGCAAATATCGGAAAGGCCAGTTGCGAAAATATGAAAGGGGTTCTTTTATCTACCGTTTGGCTGGACGTGAGCGGGAGAAATCCGCCTCCTACTATACGCCGGAAGTATTGACCAAATGTCTGGTGAAATACGCCCTGAAAGAGCTGCTGGATGGCAAATCCGCCGATGAGATTCTACATCTTACGGTCTGTGAGCCTGCCATGGGCAGCGCGGCATTCCTGAACGAGGCGATTAACCAACTGGCCGAGACCTATTTGGACCGCAAACAGAAGGAACGCGGAGAAATGATTCCGGCAGAAAAGCGCTGGGGAGAATTACAAAAGATCAAGATGTACGTTGCCGACCGCAACGTCTACGGCATTGACCTGAATCCCGTCGCCGTGGAACTGGCGGAGGTCTCCCTGTGGCTGAACACCATCTACGAGGGCGGTTTTGTGCCG
>CAJOOX010000119.1 GCA_905236195.1 uncultured Bacteroidales bacterium | reverse complement strand
TTCTTCTCGGGCGATGCGAAGTGCATGCTGAACCGGAGGCTTTGCGGCTTAGAGGCCGAAAGACGTACTACAATGACGGAATCGGCATAGGATGCAAAAACTTCGCGACGATAGCGCACTCCGCCTGCCGTATAGGTGGTGGTAGCAACGGCGTCGTTGAGCGAGAGCTGACGCTGGTAATCCTCGACCGGAACCTCGGGGAACGTGAAAACCAGGTTGCCCAGAGATTCGTAGCGCATGCCGTGGCCTGTCTCGGACTTGTCAGCAGTGATATTGTGCATGGCGAGATACTGGGCTTTGTCCCACTCACCGCGGTTCAGCGCATCGCGAATTTCGGACAGATGGCTTTTGGCTCGCCGGTTGATATTGTTGTAGGGAGAGCCGCTCCAGAACGTATCTTCGTTCAGTTGTAGCGTGTCGCTGGAGAAGCCTCCGTATGACATGGCACCCAGCCGGCCGTTGCCGACAGGCAGTGCCTCCACCCAATAGGCGGCGGGGCGGTCGTACCAGAACGTCAGTGTGTCGACAGGTTCTTTGGCTGAAAGAAAGGCTGTCGGTAAAAGGGTCAGAAAAGAAAACAATGTAATCTTAAGGTGTTGTTTGAAATAATGGTGCATATGTGTGTGATTTTGTTTATTGGGTCATATTCATGTTCGTTTTCTCTCCATGCCTAAACTCATGCAAGCATGGTTTTGGTCATCTGGCTTAACGAAAACGATCTTATTCTTCCCCGGGGGTCCAGGATCGGGTGGCGTGCTCCGGATTATAATAGATTCTGGCCTCGAAGTCTAGCGTGAAACGATGGTTGTCGAGATTGAGTCTTGAGACACAGCAGTTGTAGTAGGGTGCTCCCCAGAAGTTTTCGATCGAGTGGTCGGGAATCTGTGCAGCAATCATCAGCGACCGGATCAGAGCGCCGTGAGCCACAATGAGCACATTGTCGCAAGTGGACTCCAACGGCAGAATCTGTTCGGTCAGGAACTGGCTGCCGCGAGTCACCAGCGACTGGAAACTCTCGGCTCCGTCGGTAGGGTGATAATCGCCGGGATGGTGCAGACATGTATAAAGCGGATGCTCCGGGTTGTTGGCCGCCGATGCGATATCCGTCCCCTCATGCGGCCCGAAGTCAAACTCCTTCAGCCGGTCGTCTCTGACAACCTTTTCGATGGGGTAGATGCCGTCGAGCAGAATCCCGGCAGTTTCGAAAGCACGGTCCAGCGGAGAGGTAAAAACCTTGTCCCACAGGACCTGCGGCATGCCGTCCCTTGTCCAGCGTGCCAAATCGCGTCCATAGTCGTTGAGCGGAATGTCGGCCTGTCCCTGAAACCGCTTTTCGCGGTTCCATTCGGTTTCGCCGTGTCGTATAAGGTAGAGTTTCATAAAGCTTCTTCGAGCAACCAGAGTTTCTGGGCGTTAGAGCCCTTGATGAGTATCGCGCCGGGCAGACGGAGCAGAGTCTCGCTGTCCGCCTTGAGTTTTTCGACGTCGGCATAGCATCGCACGGTGGTGTGCTGTCCCCACGCGAGGAGTTCCTCGTCGGAAAGTGTGGCAAAGGCTTCTTCGAAATTCTTGCCCACGAGGAGCACATTGCCGAACATCTGCATCCCGATGAGGTAGCGCAGGATGTTGAGATGTTCTTCGGCCGATTCCTCGCCGAGTTCGCCCATGGCGCCGAGAATGAGACACTTGTGGGGCGCGGGGTTGCGGGAAAAACTGTCCAGCGCGGCCATCATTGAGGTCGGGTTGGCATTGTAGGTGTCGAGGACGAGGAAGCGTCCGTGGCCCTTGTCGACAAGCTGCGATCGCATGTTGGAGGGCTCGTATCCTTCGATGGCTTTCTTGATTTGTTCGCGGGTGATGCCCAGGTGACGGCCCACACAGGCTGCCGCCGTGATGTTGATCAGATTGTAGTTGCCGATCAGGCGGGTTTGGACATCCACTTCTGTATTTCCGATTGTCAGAATGGCATGCAGCACAGGAGAATCGTCTGCCACGCGTCCTGTGACCTTTGGCTCGGATGAGAAAAGTGCTTTCTCACGGTTCCCGTCGGTGCAGTAGGTGATGAGTTGCAGATTCTGGGCATGTGGCACAAGCAGCTGGTTGCCGCAGTCGATAAACGCCACACCGTTGTCACGGCGCAGGGAATCGTAGAGTTTTGTTTTAGCCTTGACTACGCCTTCCAGCGAACCGAATCCCAAAAGATGCGCTTTGCCGACGTTGGTGATCAGTCCGTAGTCGGGATGGACGATGGCACAGAGCTGGGCAATGTCGTCAGGATGGTTGGCGCCCATTTCGATGATGGCAATCTCGTGGCTCTGACGCACCTTGAGCAAGGTCAGCGGTACACCGATCTGGTTGTTGAGATTCCCTTCTGTGGCAAGGACGCTGTACTGTTGGCTGAGCACTTCGCGCATCAGTTCCTTGGTGGTGGTTTTGCCGTTGGTGCCCGTGATGCCGATGACAGTCACGGGACGCTGCCAGAACGCAAACTGCTGCCTGTGATATTCAGCCAGCTGCTGGAGTGCGGAGAGGACATCATCCACCAGGAAATATTGGCCGTGCTGACCGAATGCCGAGAGGTCGTCATGCTGGTCGAACTGTTCTGCAACCACGACTTGGGGGTCGTCGACAACAGCCAGGGTACATCCCTTTTGCAAGGTTTCTGCCGCATATTGGTTGCCGTCGAAACGCTCGCCCTTGAGCGCGAAGAAAATACTGCCGGCCTCGCAACGGCGCGAATCGGTCGTCACGACGGGGTGTTTGAGATAAAGCTGATATAACGAGCGTAGAAGATGCTTGTCCATTAGAATAACCTTTTGATTGCAATCAGTTGATGTGTGATTTCGCCCCGACGCTCCGAGTAGATGCCTTCTTCGCGCAGTTCGTCGAAGTGCAGCAGACCGGATGCATGCAGAATGCGGTTCCTGTCGGCCACCAGACCGACGTGATTCACCCTGCCTTCGTGGCCGAAGAAGGCCAGATCGCATTCCAGCTTTTGGTCGAAGGGAACTTCCCGGCCGACTTCGAATTGCCGGGACGAGTTGCGGGGCAGGGTGATGCCGATGAAACGGAACAGAGTCTGGATGAAGCCGGAACAGTCGAGGCCAAAAGCCGAGACCCCGCCCCAAAGGTAAGGGATGTTGAGCAGCAGTTGGGCCTGCTGCAAGAGGTATTTAGAACAGGCTTTGCGCGACATCGTCGTTACGTCGACAGGCTGGATGTAGGATGTTGGCGGGATGTCGAACCTCAGGTGTTCCATCTTGAAATAAACCCCTATGTCATCGAGGCCGAAGATGCGGGAGCCCCATGAGAGGTGGGTCTGTCCGGAATGTCCGTTTTCGGTTATGGTGACGGGAACATAGGGCTGCCGCACAAGCGGAGCGTTGGCTGAGGCCTTGAGATAGATGTTGTATCTGTCCTCATCCAGCAGGGTGGCTGTTTTCCAGTCAATCCAACCTTCGTCTCCGTCGTAATCGCGGACCACATAATACCATCTGGGCAGTTCCTTGAGAACACGGAAAGTGTCACCGAAGAGTAGCTGGGAACTCATTTCTGCAGCTTCCTTAGCCTCTGTTCGCATCGGAATAAAGACCTGCAGACATATTGCATATTTCATATATTGATTTGTACTATTTAATCAGATTGTCCAATTTGGCGTTGTCCAGAAAAACAGCAGCCGCATGGCCGTCAGGTGTCACTGCGGGCTGGGGAAGGGCCAGGAAGGCTTTCAGCAGTTTGTGCTGAGCTTCCGACGGCATGGGTTTGCCCGAAGGTATGGCCTGGGCCTGAGCCAGGCGCAACGCCAGACGTTTGTCCAGCGAGAAACTGACATCAGAGGTTTCTTCTTTCACCGCCTCGATCATCTGGAACAGGAGCGGGCGTAAGGAAACGTTGCCTTCCAGGGAAGCCGGACGTCCGTTGATGGCATAGCTGCCGCCGCCTAGATTGTCTAACTGGAAGCCGAGATAGGACAGCTCGGGAAGAATCTGTTCGAGGAAGGGTGTCTCTGACAACGGAATCTGCACTATTTCCGGAAAGAGTTCCTGCTGGGAATAGCCTTGCCTGTGAGCAATCTGTTCTATATATTGGGCGAAGAGAACGCAGACTGATGCCTTGTGCTGGTCGATTACCAGCAAACCCTGCGGCAGCGAAGTCACAATGTAGCGGTTGAGCGTTTGCAGACAGACCAGCCGGTCGGTGACCTCTTCGTCGTCTGTTGTCGCCAACGGCAGAACGGGATGGTCGTCAGGCTCCGACATCCTGGACTCCACGAATTGGGGCACTTCACTTTCGAAAGCCGCATCTTGGGACCCGGGCATGGTCTGGACGGTTTCGGTCCGGCCGTCCTTTTTGAAGTCATCGTACAGGTTCTGCCATCCTTTTACCTGGGGTGCTGCACGGAAAGGATCGTAGCTCCGGTCAAACTGGGGTCTGGGCTCGGCGGGGAAATTAGCGGAGGTGTCCTGCCGGCTGAAATCCGAGGAAAAGGCTGAGGCCTGTGTAGCGGGAATTTCCGGCATATCCTCCACGTCGAAATCGATGCTCGGTACGGCATTGAAACGGCCAAGAGCCTCCTTGACGGTGGCCATCAGAATGTGCCAGCGGGCAGGTTCGTTTTCGAATTTGATTTCGGTCTTGGTCGGGTGGATATTCACGTCAATAGTTGCAGGATCCACCTTCAGGTAGATGAAGTAGTTGGGCTGAGCATCGTTGGGAATCAGTCCTTCATAACATGTTGCGACAGCCTTGTGAAAATAGGGATGCCGCATGTAACGGTCGTTGACGAAAAGGTATTGCAAACACCCTTTCTTGCGTGCCGTTTCTGGGGTGCCCACAAATCCTGTGACCTGAAGGAGGTCGTTCTCCATCTCGACGGGAAGGAGCGATTCGCCCAGTTTCCTGGCGAAAATCTGAGTGATGCGCTGGCGCAGGTTACCGGCCTGCCATTGGAACTGGAGCACATCGTTGTGGGTGAGGCTGAATCCTACCTGGGGGTTGGCCAGTGCCACGTGTTGCAGTTCGGTGAGGATATTGGAATACTCCGTTGCGTTCGACTTGAGGAACTTCCGTCGTGCGGGAACATTGTAGAACAGATTGCGAACAATGAAGTTGGCTCCCACCGGGCATGTGATGGTCTCCTGACGCTTGAACTTCGAGCCTTCGATTTCAATGCCGACGCCCGTCTCGTCTCCCTGTCGGCGCGTATGGAGTTCCACCTCTGCCACGGCAGCGATGGATGCCAGCGCCTCTCCGCGGAACCCCATCGTGTGGAGCGCAAAAAGATCCCTGGCCTCCTGAATCTTGGAGGTGGCATGCCGTTCGAAAGCCATGCGCGCGTCGGTGGGCGACATGCCCTTGCCGTTGTCGATGACCTGTATGAGGTCGCGGCCCGCTTCCCTGAGGAAAATCTGAATCTCCGTGGCATCGGCATCGACCGCATTCTCGAGGAGTTCCTTGATGACCGAAGCCGGTCGCTGAACCACCTCGCCCGCGGCAATCTGGTTGGCCACAGAGTCCGGCAGTAAATGAATGATATCCATCAGAGAGATTTAATAATCCAAATTAAAAGAACGGTGAGCACGATGAGCCACACGCCGAGTTTCACCATGCGGCGTGATTTGGCATTGCTGTCGTCTCCGTCTTCTTCACGGCGACGGCGCAGGTGGGTGGTGGCATTGAAGAATCGGCCACGAATGCTGTCCTCGGGGTTGAACTCCTCGTCGGGGAGTTTGCCCATTTCTCGCTGTATCTTGCGTATTCTGGCTTCCAAAGCCTCCTTGCGGGGGTCTTTGAGGGGAATGTGCTGAAAACGCCGCGGTTTTCTAGTCGTAAAAATAGTATTCATTATTCGTAGCCGTTTAATTCATTGTCATCAAAGAGTTTGACCACCTCCTGTTTGTCAGTTTCCTTCATGCGGATGTCACGGAACACATCGTCGGGGTCGGTGGGACGGAGGTATTCCATCCAGCGGAACTTGTCGAGATAGAGCTGTGAACTCTGGACCAGCTGCAATGGCGTGAGCGAACCGACGGGTTCGGGCCAGATGGCGAGGTGATCCATCTTCCGCTTCTTGAACCAGATGGTGAGGTATGTACCGATGACCTGGTTGAGGCCAATCAGCGTGTGGTCTTTTTCCTCAGGATAGAATATAGTCTGTACCGAACCGGAGATGTCCATCTTCCGCACCTCGGACGAATCGAAATAGCAAATGAGTTTCTGTCCGGAAATCTGATCGTAATGCAGGGTGTCGTGTTGCTGCACGAGGAACGCGTTGTCATGAATCCATACGGTATGGATTCCTTCCCGATCGACGTTGGCAATGATACTGTCGCCCGTAATCTGATACAGACCGTTCCACATGACCGGATTGCCGACAAAAGTGGCCAGCGAGTCGAAAGCATTGTAGTTGAGCGAGTCGCAGATGCCCTGCAGGTCGCGACGGAAATAACGCACGTTGAAATGAGCGGTCATGAAGTTGAGTGTGTCCATCCGCAGCGTATCGCCGGTGAGTTGTCCCATCGAATCTTTGGCCATCACGGGACGCAACTCCTGGAATGTGCGCAGCGTGTCGGCATGAAGCCACAGCGTGTCGCCCGAGGAATATTCCATCGCAAGGGCTCGGTCGGTGATAGTGGCTTTCCGCGGAAAATCGCTATAAAGGACGTGGTCGCCATGCAACTGTCCTTTCGAGATGGAATCAATCATAATGACATTCCCCCAGCCTTCGCCCAGTCCGGTGCGTATGTTGTAGGTCATTCTGTCGCCGATGGCATAGCGTCCGCGGGAAGAGATGTCCGAACGCCGATAGAGGGTGGCATCTCCCATTTTGGTGTTGTAAACGCCACGTGTCGTATGAACCGTAGCACTGTCGTTGAAGATGCGCGACGGACCGAGAACCTGGGCTCTGTCGGCACCGAAATCGTAGCTTAATGTATCGCTGTAGAGCCACATGCGCGGCCGGTTGTGTCTGTCGTCGGGATAATCTTCCATATGTGGCGGCCGACGCAATGACAGCAGGGAGTCGCGCATTGAGGGATATCTCCACAGGCTGACGGGAACCGAAGAGAAGGGGCGCGTTGTCGTGTCGGTATTTTCAACCATAACCTCAGGCTGCAGGTTTTCTATCTGCGTTGTATCTGCCGGGTATTCGTAGTTGCGGAGCTGCACATCGTACTGAAAAAGAGCGCGTTTCTGGTTGGGATAGTACCAGCCCAGCGTGGACAGCAGATGATTATTGGGATCGACGATGTAGCCGCCCTCGGGATAGTAGGCTTCGCTTGTGCTGCGGTCGTAGAGCAGATAGTCGGTCGAAAGGATGGTGTTGTTGTGGAAGAGATAGACCCGGTCCATGCAACGCGCCAGCATGTCGTTGCCGTCATAGGTCAGCGAGTCGCAGAACAGATAGAGCGAGTCGCCCTGCTCCATGCGCACATTGCCGTAAGCCTCCATGCGGTTTGAGAGCCTGTAGAAATAAGCTTTGTCGCAATAGAGGTAGGCGCTGTCCTGACGGAAGACGACTTCGCCGTGCAGTTCCTGCCGGTCAGGATTGCGCTGCTGGTCGAAGGTTAGGGTACGGGCATGAATCAGGTAGATCTTGCGAGCAGAAGAGTCAGGAAGTTCTGTGCTCCGGCGGGTGGAAATCTGTGACCACGCAACATCTGCCAACAACCATAGTGTGGCTGCTATACCTATTATATATATGGTATGTCTCATTGAAATCGGTAACAGGTCTCGAGATGGGGGATAGCGTTTATTTGACCGATGATTTGCCCCATCCCGGATATTTGAAGTCACCTTTGTCCCATCCCGGACGGATGCGGACGTAGGTTTCGCGCTGTTTCTGCCGGATGAAGTCGTCGAGAATTTTCTCGGTCTGGCGCTGCTGGTACAGGTCGCGTATCACCTGATAGTCTTCCGTGAAGGTGGCTTTGTGGCCTTCGATGCGGTTCTTGAGTTTGATGATGGCCACCTGCTCCACATTCTTACGGCTGTCCTTCATCTGGAAAGGCTTCGATATTTCGCCCACTTTCATGTTTGTCACCTGACGGGCCACTTCGGGCGGCAACTGGTCCATGGCGATACGTCCGGTGTTGCTGCCGTCCTCGGAGGTTGTGGTCATCAGACCGCCTGAATTGCGGGTGGCTTTGTCTGACGACACAATGCGTGCGGCCTGTTCGAAGGTGACCAGGTTGGAGTCGATTTTAGCACGGATGGTGTCCATCGCCAGACGGGTGTCCCTCAACTCCTTGGCCGTAGGCTTGGGCGAGAGGAGGATGTGGCGGAAGTTGGCGCGGTCGCCGCGACGTTCGATGAGCTGGATGATGTGGAAACCGTATTCGGTTTCAACAATGCGCGACACCTTGGCAGGATCTTTGAGCTGGAATGCTACCGTTGCAAATTCGGGCACGTAGGCGTTGCGGGTATTGAATCCGAGTTCTCCGCCGTTGGCTGCCGAGCCGGGGTCCTCCGAGTAGAGGATGGCGAGCGTCGAGAACTGCGATTCGCCCGAAGTGACGCGCTGTGTGTAGTCGCGCAGACGTGCCTTGATGTTGTCGATGGTGCTTTGGGCTACGCGCGGCTGCATCGTGATAATCTGAACCTCCACCTGCGTGGGAACGTAAGGGATGGAGTCGGAGGGCAGGTTGTCGTAGAAACTGCGTACCTCGCCGGGGGTGGCCTGTATGTCATCGGTGAGTTTGGCCCTCATGCGCTGCACGATGCTCTGGTTTCTCATCTGTGTGCGCCATTCCTGACGGATTTCCGAAATCGACTTGTCCATGTACTCCTCAAGTTTCTCTTTCGAACCGACCTGAGCGATGAACATATTGAGACGGTTTTCCACGGCTCCGTCCACCTGATCGTAGGGAACATCAATGGAGTCGAGCTGTGCCTGGTTGAGAAAGAGCTTCTGGATGGCGATTTCCTCGGGAATGACCGTGTAGGGGTCGCCTTCAATCTTCTCGCCCTGATAGAGCATGCGCTTTCGCTCGTTCTCTACTTCGGAGCGAAGAATGGCTTCGTCCCCCACGACCCAGATGATTTCGTCAATCACATTGTCCTGTTCCTGGGCATTGCCCTGTTGGGCGGGCCAGAGAGCCATGACACTCAAAAATACAGAAAATATACGTTTCATCAAGTTATCGACTTTTAATTCTTTAGTTGTTGATTATCACACTGCCGTCTTTTTTGCCTTCGCGCAGCAGCGACTGCAGCAGATGCTGATGGAATTGCTGGCGGCGTTCCTGCGTGAGAAGTTCGCGGATGTACTCCTTGGCGTAATCGTACGGCTGTGAACTGCCAGCTTTCACGAAATCGCGGATCAGCAGGAAATAGACAAACTCGGCGTCCTTCATTTCATAGACCCCCTGCTTCAGGAAGTCTTTGCCCCTTGTCAGACTGGCCGGGATGTGGTCGGTCAGTTTCTGGAGCGGCACCCATTTTTCGAACTGGTTGTCGTAAACAGCCGCATGCTGCCGGCTGTAATCCTCCAGTTCGCCCATTACCTCGGTCTCGTTTTTGGACAGGTTGTCGAGCCAGGACCTGACGGTTTTGATATTCTCCGAGCGGTTGTCTATTTTGAGGGAGATGCCTTCTGCCAGCGGGATGCGGGTGGGCATTTCCAGTCGGTGTTTCTCCCAGAACATTTCACATTCTTTGTCGCTCACCTGTCCGACACGTTCCGAGAGGATTTGTGTCTCGTAAGCCTGCGAGATGAGGCGGGAACGGTAGTCGCTGACCTGTGCTTCGAGTTCTTCTATATTGGGCAGGTTCTTCATTCCCTGCTGCATGAAGAGCTGTCTCTCAACCCATCGGTTAATATATTCCAGGGCACAGGCAAGGCTGTCTTCACCGGTTTTGCCCAACGGTATCTGCATCTCCACTTCGACCCGGGTGAGCGTGTTGTCGCCCACCTTGGCTATCACGTTCCTGTCGGAAAGTCCGTCGCAGGAAGTCACAGCCAGACACCCGAGTCCCAGAAGAACCGGAAGGAGGAGTTTATTTGCGAAGTTTGTCAAGTTCGGGCTGATTGATGGTCCAGGAATATTTTTCGCGCAGCTGGGCTACCCATTTGTCTTCGAGCTCCATCTGGTAATCGCCAATCACCAGAGCGCGGACATCGTCTTCGCTATCGGGGCCTGTGGCCAAAACTTTGCCGTAGGTCATCTGAACGGGCATGTCGGGTTTGGGCGCATGGATGATGTCGGGATGCTGGCCCAATTGCTGTATGTCAACGGCCTGATTGTCGCCGATGCTGTAGAGTCCGTTCACAATATGGAAGCGGGGATGTTTCGGGTCAGGCGTGAGGAGCGTGTCGGAAAGCACTTCCAGACGTACGAGGTTGGCGGCCGTCTTCCAGTCGTTGTGTTCGTAGAGATCCTTGAGCTTGGCCACTAGGGCAGAGTCGTTGGCGCATTCGATGAACGCGCCGCGGAAACGGGGCTTCTCCCAATCGTATTTATGCCGGTGGTTCAAGAAGTAATTGTGGAGACCGGCGCTGTCCTGTGCGGCTTTGTCCCACACTTCCTTGCCGGCCACGTCGAAGAGCATGATGCCGTCGTGATATTCCTGATAGAGATGTGCATAATCAGGATATTTCTCTGCGAGGTGGGCTTCCTGATACTGTTCGACAGCCTTGTCTTCCCATGCGCTTACGAGTTCGCGGATATCCATCCAGCGCGGCTCCACGTCGGCAGGTGTCTCGTTGACAAGGTCCTTGGCGCTATATTTCTCGTTTCCGATGGTGAAGAGGACCTTCTTGTTCTTGCCCATCTTTTTGTTCCATTCCTCGCGGCTGAGGGTCGTGTCGGCACTCAGCTTGACAATGGCTTCATAGACTTTGGCATTCTCCTGGAATCTGTTCTCCGCTTTCCAGCGGCGCAGCATCATGGCTTTGCCCGTTTTGGCACGCTCGGGGTCGCTGGGCAGCTGCTGACGGAGTTCGTCTCTCATCTGCGATGTCACGGGTGCTTCCTTGCGGATGCCGTTCACCTGCAGAATGTGCCAGCCGAAATCGGTCTGGATGGGTTTCGAGAAATCCCCCTCGTTCTTCAGGCTGAAGGCTGCGTCCAGCCATTCCCGGGGGAAGCGGGCTGCATCGTCGATCCAGGGATACTGGCCTCCATTGGGAGCCGTATATGAATCGTCGCTGTTCTCGGCGGCCAGTTTTGCAAAGTCGGCTCCGCCTTGCAACAGGGCATAGAGTGAGTCGATTTGCGCTTTGCTATTGTTCATATTCTCCACACTCCGCTGACGGGGGAAGACTTTCATGATGTGGGCCACCAGGCGCTGTTCGCTTTTGGGAGCGCGGTCAATCACCTTAATCAGGTGGAATCCATACTGCGACTGGCAGACGCTGTAACCGCCCACGGGCGTTTCGTAGCACGCTGTCTCAAACGGATAGACCATCTGTCCGACCGAGAAATACCCAAGATCGCCGGCGCGCTGTGCCGCACCGGGTTCCTCGCTGTTGACGCGGGCCAGACTGTCGAAGTCGGCACCGGCTTCTGCCTCGGCCTTCAGCTCATAGATACGTGCTTTCTTACGGGCCGTCTGTTCGGCGGTCGCATTTTTGTCTGTCATCAGCAGGATGTGCTGGGCGTGAACTTTGTATTTGTTGCGTTCCACGAATTCAAACACCAGCGAGTCCTGCCAGTCTTCGCCCTTCATGTAGGGTTCGGCCAGCTGTTTGCGGTATCCTGCCAGTTCATCAAGGAAGGCTTTGGTGGTATCCACACCGCGGGCAGCGGCCTCGGCCACCTTCAGTTTGTAGTTGATGAACAGGTCGATATACTCGTCGAATGTTTTCTTTTCAGCCAGGTCTTCCTGATCGTTCTTGTTGTAGAAATATGTAAACTCTGAGGCTTTGACATCCTTGCCCGCGATGGTCATCACCACGGGGTCATTGTCGGCTGCCTGCAGATTGGCTGCCGTCAGGAGAGCCAGCAAGCCAAGCATTGATGTACGTTTCATTTTGTTTTTCTTATTTAAAATTCCGCGCAAAGATACTAAATATTTCTGACATTGCGGCACACGGAACAAGAATATAGCAATTTTTAACCAAAATATTTTGTCAAGTCGCGAATTTTATCTATATTTGCAGCCACAAAACATCACAATCATGTCAAAAACAGAATAAATTTATGGACTTCCACAAACTTGTTCAACTTCGCCGGTCCTATCGCAAATTCACCGGAGAACCCGTTGACGCAGCCCAGTTGAAACTTATCCTTGAGGCAGGACTTATGTCACCTGCCGGCAAACGCAAGAATCCCTGGCGATTCATTGTCATTGAAGACCGCGAGACGCTTAAGGCTCTCTCCACGGCCAAGGCCCAGGGCGCCCTTCCCATTGCAGGTGCTGCCGCTGCTATTGCCGTCACGGCCAATCCCGCCGATTCAGATACCTGGATTGAGGATCTCTCTATCTCTGCCATCATCATGCAGCTTCAGGCCCAGGAACTCGGTCTCGGCAGTGTGTGGATTCAGATGCGTCTGCGCGATGACGAGAACGGACAACCCGCTTCCCGCAACTGTGCCCGCATTCTCGGTCTGCCTGAAGATACCGAGACTCTTTGTGTCCTTGCTCTCGGTCATCCCGACGAGGAGCGTAAGCCCTACGACTTGGAAAAACTGTCGTGGGAAAAGGTATCAGGGTTAAATCTTAAAAGCTGAAATATTAAAATTTCAATAATATGAAAATCTACCGCTTCACAGCACTTGCCGCCGCAGCGCTAATAGCCATTATTTTTTTCACGGTGGAAGCTCAGGAGAGGTCTGCTCGTCCGGACTCAGGATTCCATCACCATTCCCGTCAGCTGGAGATTCAGCCCCTGCTTAATCCCGACAGCACGGAAATTTACAGGATTTCGGGCGATACGGTTTTTGTCAATTCTGTCCGGTTGGGTCAGCACATCCGGGGCTATCGTGATGTGACTCCTGTCGAAATCGCCATTGTCGGTGACAAGGTGACGGGCATAACACTGCTCAACAACCACGAGAGTCGCGGCTATATCCGTAAAATCACAGCTGCCGGTTTTTTCGATAGCTGGAACGGGCTCTCTGTCAAAGAGGCACAGGCTCTGCAGGTTGACGCTGTGACAGGGGCCACCTTCTCGAGCAATGCCATCCGGGAAAATGTCAGCCTGGCATTGAATTATTATCAGCAGCAGAATCTCGGCAGTCTCGTCTCGGGTACAGGCGGTCAGACCCGCTCCGGGTGGTTGTATCCGATTGGTGCCGTCCTGTTCATTGTCGTTGCCTGGGCCGTCCGGCGTAAGAAGCAGGCCGGAGAGGAATTACCTGTTTAAGACAGCGCAGCCGCCAAAGACCGCTTCTTGAACTGTAGCGGGCGGGGAGGTCCTGCAGCAATCTGCAGGATGCCCCTTAGCTGTCCAGACCTCGCAAAAGTGTCAAACGTTTCGCCGGGACTCGGGAGCTATTATGACGAGTATCTCATCCGGCCTCAGTCAGCAGCCTTACCTCTACAGCGGCAAGGAGCTTGACCGCATGCACGCCTTGGATTGGTATGACTTCGGTGCGCGTCACTACGATGCCGCCCTGCTCCGCTGGCACACGGTGGATCCGCTCTGCGAAAAGTATTATCATATCAGCCCGTATGCATTCTGTGCGAATAAATACTATAATGAATCAAAACAAAAAATGGACAACTGTAAAAAAAACTGTATCTTTGTAGCAACCAAAACACTAGTGTCCACTAAAAATGGACGAGTTTAAAAATTAAATAAATTAGGTTCACTTGAACCGCTTCGGTCTTTGTCATTTTTG
>CAJOOX010000118.1 GCA_905236195.1 uncultured Bacteroidales bacterium | reverse complement strand
GTTCGTTTTCTCGCCATGCCAAAACTCATGCAAGCATGGTTTTGGTCATCTGGCTTAACGAAAACGTTCATATTCATGTTCGTTTTCATGCTCGTTTTCTCGCCAAGGCATAGCCGATGCAAGCATCGCTCTGCTCTTTTGGCTTAACGAAAACGTTGATTTTTATTTTTCCAAATCGGCTTTCAAGATGCCTATTACAACATCATTTGATAGCGTCTCGAGTGTGAAAGACCGCAGTTTCTTTTGCGGATTGAGCGGAATCGCAATCAGATTGGCTGCACCTCCGTCGGTCTTCTGATTCAGTTTGACAGCTTTAGGCCGGTAGATTTCCCCAGTACGGAGGGCCATACGGTAGGGCGCCTGCATGTCGTTATCTTCTGACGAAAGATAATAGGAAGGCAGTCCTTGCAGCAAATCCTGCTCAATGGGCCACCAGTTGGTTGGATTCTCCAGAATCAGCGAATCCCGCGAACCGTCTGCATAATTTACTCTCAGTACGGCATTCGCAATACGGCATTGCATCCAGTTGGTTGTTCCTGCCATGAGCAGAAGCAGTCTGCGGGCTTTGCCTTCAAGCGGAATCTCTACCGATGAGGGGAAATTGTCCCACAAGGATGTAAAGACTACGTTCTTTCCCTCGGGAATGCCCTGAATGCGACGCAGACCCTCGTCGTGAATCTCAAATGTGTCTTTTGGACTGCACCACTCCCCCAATCCCTGTACGGGAATGGAAAGTGTAGCATAGGGATAGCGGGGCGTAAGATAACGCTGGGCAAAGAGTTGCGAGAGTTCCAGATTATAATAAGGAGTGAGATCGACGCGGGAGCCTCTTGTTTTCTTATATTGCTTGGGGGTGGTGAGACGCTCTTCTGTACGGGACGGCTGCGACGATGCCTCAGAGGACACAGCGGGAAGCGATGATGCAGCCTCAGTCCTTACAGGAGTCATCTTCGCCACATAGACACCTTCCGGCGAGCACAGGAAACGTTTGCCGCACAGAATCACGGTATCCATCAGGGTAAAATAGTTCTTGGTCTGGAGCGTCCACTCCTGCTCCTCTCCCGCCTTTTGCATGGTGAGGCGGAAGTCAGAAGTCTCGATGCGGGCATCAGACCATTCGGCAGGCACCTGAGGACGAACAACAAGGCGGTTGTTAATGCCGTCGGGATTGATGCCGAACATACCCTGAACAACGGTACGTGAAAGAATGCCGATACCATCCGCAAAGTCACGGTAACATTCACCACGGGCTGCATCATAGAAGGAAATCTGTCCGATATTGCCAGGCGAATTACCCAAATACATACCGTCCAGAAGTTGTGATTTCAAAAGCCTGAAGCCTGCCTCGCTCTCTCCAGCCTGAAAATAGGCTAAAGCTGTATGGGCCGTTTCGCCGACTGCCACATTGTTGATACTCCAGGCATAAGGTTGCCAGTTTGTAGTGGCGATATTGGCAAAACTGCCATTAGAAATCGTCTCGACCAGATTTCTGCATCCTTCCGGCATCCGGGACAGCGGTTGACCGCAGGCGCTGTCCGGATTTACGATTATCGGATAATGGGGCATATGGTTCATAACCCACTTTGCGGCACGATGGGCTTGAAGTGAATCTGCAATATCGGAATCAAGCGAATGATAGAACGTCCATAATGCAGGACTGCGGTGCAGGCGTTTCAGCCCCATTTCGTCCTGAAACTCTGCCCACATTCCCTCATCTTCCATCCATAACCGGTTGTTAATAGCTGAAAGGGTTTTTTCAGCTTCTGTTGCATAATGACGGGCATCCTGTTCCATATGGTAGAGAGACGCTATGTCGGCAGCAAGACGGTTGGCCCTGTAGTTATAAGCCGAAGAATGGGTTACAGCACCGCCGTTGTAATAGAGGGCATCGCTT
The DNA here is from genome assembly GCA_905236195.1 of uncultured Bacteroidales bacterium. Classification (GTDB taxonomy): domain Bacteria; phylum Bacteroidota; class Bacteroidia; order Bacteroidales; family UBA3663; genus Liminaster. The sequence continues at coordinate 6,937 of CAJOOX010000118.1, read as the reverse complement.
GCCCAAATACAACAATAGGCATCATAGAGACCGTCGTCATTGGGATCGAAATTGCGTTTTTCCCAAGCCAGGTGACGTCTCAGAATAGGCCAGAAGGCTTTATAGGCTTTCGGGTCGCGTACCCATTGCAGATGCCACAGCAACTCGTCAATATAGACAAGATTCATGTCATAGTGATTGATCTTGTTACGGTTGCGGGGATACCGGCAGATATAACCCGTTGAGAATAAAGGAGTTCCGATTTTTTCTGTACCGCGTGCCAGATTCTTGCCGGCATCTTGTACAGGGATGGAAGGATCGATATTCACATCCGTTATTTGCGATTGTGCATAGTTGACGAAATGCATTCTTGCCCGGTAGTGCCATCCCAATACGTCACCAACGTAGGCTGCCCGCCATCCGGGAAGTGCATTTCTCCAACCGATGGCCCCGTGCATCCAAACGCCTTCGTTTTCGTCCCAAATGCCGTCTGCGGCCATAGCTATGGTCCATCCCAAGGTATTGAATACCGGGTCGGGTGTCTCAATTTGTAGAGACCGCCCAATCGTACGGGCGGAATCCAATACGGCATCGAACTGATGGGGAAGAGACACCGCCAGGAGTCCGCTCCCCGTGGCGATTTCAAGGTATTGCGTCTCTGTTACGGACAAATCTAATGTGAATGTCAGATACGGACGGTTGTTGTCTCCGTCGCAATAGGATTGCTGCGCCTTTATCGCATCGCTCCAAAATCCCTGCATCCAGCAGTCTCCCTTCCGGCTCTTCTGTCCGTAGTGAAGCAGGAAGGAGTGGTCATTCAACGTATACTCGTTGCCTTCACAGCGCTCGGGCTTGAAATCAAAACCGTCTTTCTTGTCGACACCCATGTCGCCGTTGCGGGAAAAGCCTGCATTGGTGGCAGCTCCATATCGCATGTCCAAGCATACGGAAGGTTTTACGTTGTAGGATTCTATCTTCCAAATTGCGCCTTCTCCTTCATACAAGGCAACCGCCGTAATGTTGACGACGGCAGGCGTTCCGGACATCTTCGAGAATTCGGCAGGTAATTCAACCCGATAGATTCGCTGACCGGCGCGATATCTTGCTTCGATTTCATAATCGACGGTCTGCTTTCTTTCATCGCGAAAAGTCATCGTCACATTACCTCCCATATTCGGCATAAAGAGGCCGAATTCAAGTCCGTCGGAAGTCTCGAGTCGGAACGCCGTGTTTCCTCCATAAAGCGCTCGGGTAAACCGGTTCTTTCCGTTCCGGGTGACAAAGTCTCCGTCCTCCGGCCAATAATTGAGTTGACGCGGAGCCAGTATCTGACTCTGCGAAAGCTGCTCATTGGTCGTAAAACGCTGCTGTCCACTCATTTGCATGAGTGAAATGCCGATAAGAAAAGCAGTAAGCCATGTGCGCATAATTTATATTCTTTCTACTTGCTTGGATTCTGAAAGACGACAATTCGCACATAAACGCAGATTAATAGTGTAGAATCAGTTTTGTGAGAGTGTAGTCTCTAATTCCAGAAGTCCGGGTTTCATATAGTCGTACTGCAGATTCTGAGGACGCACGATAATATCATTATAACGCACGACATCGATATCAATGGGTACGATACCCATTCTGCGTGCCATGGACGTACGTCCTCCCTCCAGTTCCAATTGTTTGCAGCCATGTTCCAGTTCATTGAGAGGCATTGTAGTATCGCCTTCGGCGACACAGTTGGCGTACTTCCCCACCCATTTCCCTACCCCATCGGTAGGATAAATGGACGAAAAGCGAAGGTTGGAGCACATGCGTTCCAAAAGCGGACGAATATTCATCAGCTTTTGAGAGGCTTCCATCCAGCCCAGATTGCTTCCCAGAGAAAAGAGTACATGACTCATCTGTTCGAAATTCGGTTTATAGGTTTGATCTGAAGTGTAATAGGAATTCATTCCAAGGGTTTAGAAATCAATTTCAAGAACTCCTGTCGTGTCTTGATTTCCGTAAAAGCACCTGTAAAGTCGGATGTCGTGGTGGTCGCATTGATTTTCTGAACACCGCGCATCTGCATACACAGATGGGATGCTTCTATAACCACCATCACGCCCAGAGGATTCAAGGTATTCTGAATACAGTCTTTGATCTGGGTCGTAAGACGTTCCTGTACCTGCAATCTTCTGGCAAATATTTCAACCACACGGGGAATCTTGGAAATTCCGACGATATATTTGTTGGGAATATATGCCACATGCGCTTTACCGAAGAATGGCAGGAGATGATGTTCGCAGAGACTGTACAGATCAATGTCGCGAACGATTACCATCTGTCGGTAATCCTCACGGAACATGGCACTTTTCAAAACCTCTGCGGGATCCTGGTCGTAACCCTGAGTCAGGAACTGCAATGCTTTGGCGACACGCATAGGTGTCTTGAGCAGCCCTTCCCTTTCGGGATCTTCACCAATATAACCTAAATTAGCCTTCACATGGGAGGCCATTTCGGCGAGGAGTTCTTCGTTTGTCATTCTATGGGGATTTCAATTTCATCCTGAATCACGAACATTTCACGTCCGCGGGCGGGGAATTCTTTTTTGAGCGTTCTGAGCGAACGGTAAGCTTCTTCACTTGTCCGGTAATTGCCTACAAGAAGACGCCAGTTCGGGGTCTTGAAGACAACATATGTGTCCAGGTCGGGCATTTTTTCAATCAGCTCTTTCTCAATCTGATAGGCCAGATTTTTCGACTGAGTCTGATTGTTGCCTGAGAATACCCGAACACGATAGCCTTTGGTATAATAAACATTCTTGTCACTTCCGGCCTTCGGGTTCCCATAGTAGATCTTGGGAAAAGATGTTACAAGTGTCTCAAGGCGTGCATCCTGATGGATACGTGCCCCGTTAATTCTCAGATGAGACGAAATAGAACGCAAGGGGGCTGATGTTGAATCAGCCTCCTGCGTTTTAGTCTGCGCATTCGCAGTGAACGCTATCAGTATAATGGATAATATGAATAATGCTTTTTGCATTACACACTACATTATGCAGTTATACATGTAATTGACGTTCGGAACCTTCTTATTTCCAGGCTTCGATGATGGGCATGAATGTGTCAACTTTGAGGGCTGCGCCACCGATAAGGCCGCCGTCGATGTCAGGCTGGGCGAAAAGTTCTGGTGCATTGCTGCCCTTGCATGAACCGCCGTAGAGAATAGAGGTTTCCTCTGCTACTTCCTTGCCGTAAACCTTTGCGATGCTTTCGCGGATGAAGGCATGCACCTCTTCTGCCTGGTCGGAAGTGGCTGTAAGCCCTGTACCGATAGCCCAGACGGGTTCATAGGCAATAACGAGTTTGGAGAAATCTTCTTTCGAAAGACCATAGAGGGCCTTCATCTGGCCTTCAATGACAGCCTTGAATGTACCGTTCTCACGCTCTTCCTTGACTTCGCCCACACAGAAGATGGGAGTCAGACCGTTCTCGAGAGCCAAACCGACCTTGGTGGTAAGCATCTCGTTGGTCTCACCATAATACTGACGGCGTTCAGAGTGACCGAGAATGACATACTTGGCACCAGTCGAAGCTACCATGGAGGCCGAAACTTCTCCTGTATATGCGCCCTTGTCGTGATCTGCACAGTTTTCAGCACCAACGCCGATGACAGAACCCTTGACGGCCTCTACGACAGAAGCTACTGAAATAAAGGGAGTGCAAACTACAACGTCACAATTAACTTTCTTACCGGCCAATGCCTCCTTGAGGCCCTGAGCCAATGCTACGCCTTCCTGGAGTGTTGTGTTCATTTTCCAGTTGCCGGCAACGATTTTCTTTCTCATTTTTTCTTACTTTTTAGTTATGTTTGTGGAGAATAATTTCCCCGTTTTGATGAGCAAATATAATATAAATGGTGCAAATAAAAAAATTATCAGCCCAAAAAATCGCATTTTTCTGTCAATTATCTCAATTTTTCCATAGCTCTGCTCACTCAACTTGTCATTGCAGAGGCTTTTGAGATTCACTTCCGGAAGGGCTTTCTTCCATAAAATCGTACCGCTCTTAAGCAGTAGTAAAGTGGGATTGGCGCGTCCTATCGTTTCTATAATGGTCGCGTCGCTGTAAACATACGGATATACCGGACGGGAACGGCCAATCCACTGGCGCAAACCGGAATCTTCCCGAAGTGTCATACATGAGAATCCATAACCTTCACGTCGTGCATATTCATAAACAGCTTGAACTGCAGGGATGTCCGAATCGTCAATCTTCCCGAGATCCGGCGACAAAAGAACAAATTTGTAAAGCGTGTCCTGCAAGAAATCCATCGTGATATCCTCGCCTGCTCCGTTTATTACAAAAAAGTCCTTGATGGAAGGTTCTGTCTGACCTTGTTCCGACAAAGCTCCATCGGGATTCTTGGGTTTCCTGTGGACCGCCTGATCCACAAACTCCCATCCGTCTTCTTCTTCGGGCAGAGAATCCAGCGAAAACTCCACTTGCCGTCCGTCTTTCTCATAGATGACATTGTATATTTCCTCCCATTCCACCCCGGCATTCATGCCCATTGCCTGTTGGATGTTTACTCCCGGACGATAGGGACGGAAATCGATGAAAGGCAGCCGATAGGTTCCCACCCAACACAGGACGAGCCCCAGGAGCATCCCCCAGACAGGTTGCAGCGATTCCAGTTTCGCCGTTTGGGGGCTCCACATCAATTCCGAACCGAATCCCATTACGATAAGGAGACTCAGCAGGATGACGTTTTTCCAGAAGGTGGCCCAATTGGACAGAATCACAGCATCTCCGAAACAACCGCAGTCAGATACGGCATTGGTAAGTGCCAGCCATAACGTCAGTCCCGTAAAACACAGCATTACTGCAAGGGAAATACGCCAGACAGGTTTGCGTTTCCATCCGAAAAGAACATACAAGCCCAGCAACAACTCTCCCATGCACGCAATCCAGGATATGGGCAATAGAAGATTGTCAAATCCACCGATTTCCATCGCACGCAGATAGTCGCCCATTTTGATGGCAGTCCCCTTGGGGTCGATGCATTTGACCACTCCCGAGAACACAAAGACAGCTCCGAAGAGCCATTGACAGAGCCTGACTACAATACGCATGGGTTTATTCCTGTCCTTCGCAATGTAACTTGATAAGACCGAAGAGGCTGTAATTAATCATATCCATGTAATTGGCATCAATCCCCTCCGAAATGAGCGTTTTGCCATTATGGTCCTCAATACTTTTGGTACGGGCGATTTTCATCAGAATCAAGTCAACATAGCTGGAGATCCGCATTGAACGCCAGACTTCATCATAATCCTGATTCTTCTTTGAAAGCAGATCCAGACATTTCTGAATGTATTCATCATACAGAGCCGTCACCTTTTTGGCATCCATATCCACCTTCTCGGCAGCTCCGTATTTGAGTTGGATCAGTCCCATTATGCCATAATTGACAATACCGATAAATTCGGGCAGAATCCCCTCTCCCACGGCACTTGTGCCTGTTGTCTGGAGTGTACGGATCCGGTTGGCTTTGATGTATATCTGATCGGTCACGGTTGTGGGACGCATGATGCGCCATGATGCACCGTAATCCTCTGCTTTTTTGACATATACGTCACGACAGAGTTTTACAACTTCTTTGAGTTCTTCGTTTGTTGTCATTATTGTTGATTGATTAATTTTGCAGCTTTGATTTTCGCTTTGGCCAATGAATGCTCATCGGTGGAGTCAATACCCCAGTAAATCGGGTCTGGCAGATATAGATTTATGCCGACTGGTACGTTATTGGGATCATTGAGCTGGAAGCGGTTCACTTCGTATATGTAAGGCCAGAATGCCTTTGAGCCGTAATATTTCAAGGCGACGAGTGTCAGACGCTGTCCGGCTTTGAGTTCTTCGCGCACAGGTGAACCGTTTTCTTTCAGTATCTGTTCTTCTGTCGGTTGATTGCGGGCTGCTGAATCATTCAGGGCAATGGCCGCCGATGTTGTCGGTGTTGGCGGGGTCGGATCCGTGACAACTGACGCCTCAGGAGACGAATCTGCCTCCGTTGTCGCATTCGGAACGGCAAATGATGTATCCCGGTTATCCGAAGAATCTGTTACAGATATCTGTCGGGGCCTTTCGATTTGGACAGTTTCTATCCGCTTTGCCTGTTCTTTGGAAGGAGTGAACATCCAAATGGCTGCTCCCGTAAGAACCGGTAGCAGGACACTGGCCGCTATAACCCATCCCAGGGACCGGCGCCTGTCTCCGTTGTTATCCGAATTGATATCTGAACGGGGATTTTCCATGTCTTTGGCCGTTTCTGACAGTATAGGCGATTCATCAACGGACGGTGGGTCAAGCTGAAGTTCCTCTTCAGGCTCTTCCTGACTGGAAACCGGTTCCGCGGTTTCCGACGGTTCCGCAAGAGTATCTTCCAAGGGTTCCTCCAGGGCCGGTGTTTCTGTTGCTTGGAACCGGGATTCAATCACCATCGGTTCGAAACAGCTGAACGGCGCATTCACGGCATCTCGCATTTTCTCGTCCGGAAGGTACGCCACGCGGCGAGCCTCTCCCTGGCGCACATCGATTATTGAAAACGAACCGAGACCTGTGATATTGACCTCCTCCCCTTTCCCCAGGGCATCCATAATACAATCGGCCAGTTTGGTCAGGAAGGCGAAAACGGTCTCTGCCTCTACGCCCGACCGGGTTGCCAGTTTTTCAATAAGTCCGTTGTCTTCCAACGTTCGATCTGCCTGGAAACGATAGCTGATGCGGGGAGGATAGAGTACGGTTTCACCGGTTGTCGCATTTTGCTCCACATACTCCGGATGTTTGTGACTGATGAAACGTCCCATCCCTGCCCACACTACCTCACGGATAGCTACGGCATCATCGGTGAGGATACGCTCCAGACAAGTCATCAGCGTTGCGGTCTGTTGCTTGTCAAGGCGTATGTGGTGTTGCAGTTC
>CAJOOX010000117.1 GCA_905236195.1 uncultured Bacteroidales bacterium | reverse complement strand
TGTCTTTGGCTGTAGCCTTCCCGTTATCAGGGCGGCTTGGGGACTTGCACCCGTTAGAGTATGCCCATGCTGGGCGAACTAAAAAAACAGCACCCCTCGGGGCGCTGTTTTCTGGTTTATATCACACCTGATCAGTTGATCTGGCTGTCGCCGGCAATGAAGGAACCGTTGTTGATGCGATCGGTGATTGTCGTCCATGTGGTGGTATACCAGTTGGAATAGGCAGTAGGCACGGCTGCCCAGCGGACAACAGAGGGATAGGGTGTGGCAATGGACGTTCCCTCGAGAGACCAGTTCCAACGGGGCGAGGCCAATACAAAGACATTCGTCGTTGTGCCGGTTGCAGTCGGCAGGCTATAATAACGCTCTGCCGTTGTTCCCACCTTCACGCCGAATCGGATATCATGCAGGTTATTGGTCAACAGATAGTCTGCCGGCACTTCGATTGTTGTGGTATCGAATTTCGTAACGGTGATGCTTTCCGTATTGACGGTAGCTGTTGTGTCGGTTCCCAGCAGTTGATGGAGTTCCGGCAGAATAACCGTCTCCTTAAAATCCACATGGAGCTCGCAACCCTTCTCCCCCACTGCCACGGGGATGATGAGGAGTTTGTTACGGCCCACCACATGATGCACGCGAACGATAGCGTCATTGAAGTCGCAATCCGTTTCAGCTGTGGTCAACGGTGCCTCAAAAGCATAGGTCACGCCATATTCTTTGTAGGACGAAGGATCGTTCTCAAAGTCGAGAACAGCACCGCCGTAGAGGCCGAAAGCCAGATCGTCATATCCATTGGTACGTGTTCCGTTGACCGATGCATTCGAACCGGCCTCATCGAAACGCACGATGGTGTGTCCGTTAACCTCCATCACCCCTGCTGCTGGAACGCTGTTGCTGTTATAGTTGGCATTCGAAGTCAGTATCTTACCGGAATTGCTGACCGTGTAAAACAGGACGCGATAGCCTGAGGGGATGCCGCGCAGTATATAGGGTTTGGTGCGATAGGGCTCGCTTGTCGAGTTGACGGACCAGACAACCTGGTCGCTGGAAGCATAGAGCCTGGTGCCCGATATGGTACCGGCGCTGATGGCAGCCTTCACATCGTCTGTGGTGATGCCTGTCGGGTTATATGCGTAATAGTAGAGTGTGCGGTCGGTCTCGTCGGAGTTGCCGAAGGGAATCAGATAGACATCATTGCCCAAACTCATATATTCGAACGAGGTGCACAGACCGTTGCTGCGGTTAAAGTTGCTGCGGAACTCCGAATAGGTGGTATAGGAATGTGTGTAGTAGGATGAAGCGAAGGGATAGTAAGAACTTGTCGAGGGTTCCACAAGGCTCATACCTGCTGCCGTATAGGTCTGGGCGGGATTCACACGCATGGAGCGGACGCCCCCCACAGACATTGGAAAGATCGTTCGGGCACCGTCTTTCTGAACAAAGGCTACATAAACATAACTGAGACCCATCGGAACATCGAAGACGAGTCCGGCAGACCTGCCTGTGTTGACAGTTCCTTCATATAGCATAAAACAGTCGCTGCGCGAACCGCAGGGTTCGGCGGTAAAGACCTGCACACCCATGGTTGCCTCAGGCGAAAGGGCAGTCACACGTATTGAGTCCGTCTGCAGGGTACTCCACGTGGAGCTTTCTTTGATTTTGGGGAACAAGGTATTGAAAGTCATGGCATAGACCTGATCGGGCGTGCCGTAGTACTTAGAATTCCAGTCGAACGTATCAACGGTATCGCAGCCTGACATCAGGGCGAGCAGCGAAACTGCGGAAATCACTAACCTTGAAATTTTCATAGGGATGTATATAATTTGATTATATTCGGGTTCTGAAATTGATCAGTGCGAGGCTCAGTAGGATACCCAGCAGGAGCATGTTGCGTGAGGTTTCTCCCAGCAGGATATTGAGTTGTCGTCCGTGCCGCATGTCGCACAGCCGGCGCCAGGTACGGATGTGGAGGGCCAGATAGACCACGATGCCGAAGAAGAAGGCCACTTCAGGCAACTCGCGGCGCACTGCAAGCCACGCGCCCAGCAGGGTCACGATAATACCGATGGCCAGATAGCCCCAGCGGCCGAAAGGCTCGCCCCAGCGTACGATAAGCGTCTGTTTGCCGTTCTCGCGGTCCTGATCGCGGTCGCGGTAATTGTTGATGAAGAGCAGCGCATCGATGGCCACGCCAGAGATGGCCGATAGGATGAAAGTGTCGCCGGTGAGGGTGAAAGCCTGCACATAGTACGTACCGCAAACAGGCACAAGCCCGAAGAACAGCAGTACCAGAAGGTCACCCAGACCCCAGTAGGAGAACCACAGCGTATAGACGAAAGCGAACACGACGCTTGCCACACCCGCGGCTACAATCTCCCAGCCTCCGCAGACCATGTTGCCGCAGGAACGCAGAACCACGGGCAAACCGAAGGCGAGACAACTCACAGCCACCGTCACCAGGATACCCCGGACCATTGCCCCGGGTTTTATCCAGCCCTGGGCGCAAGCACGTTCCGGGCCCAGGCGGTCGGCGCCGTCGCTGCCCTTGCGGTAATCCCACCAGTCGTTGATGAAATTGGCCGCCACTTGCATGCCGCACGCAAAGAGGGCGCAAAGCAGCGCATTGACCCAATCGAAACAGCCGTCAGAATAAGCCAATGCGGTAGCCAGCATCACGGGGATGAGTGCTCCGGACAGCGTCTTGGGACGTGCCGCAAGTATCCAGGCTTTCAGAGATCCGGGTTTTACTTCAGTCATGACAGGAAGTGGCGTGTCGATTGTTCGTCGAGCGCCTGCACGATATTGATTACGAAGTCGCAGAGGCGTTCACACTCCGAGACGATATCCATGTAGATAGTACCGCTCTGATAGCTGTAGATACCTTCCTGGACATTCTTGATATTCTCTTCACGCAGTTCGTTGCGGAAACTGTTGACCTCGTTCTCGTAGGCTTCTGCCTGCTGCAGGTCGGCCGCCTGGAGGTCGCGTTTCTCCATCAGTTCGAGCATCAGGTTGATGTCGCGGTGCGTGAAGGCTATCATTTTGTCTATATTGGCCTGTTGTGCGGACGAGAACTCGATTTTGTTGTCACGCTTACGCACTACGGCGCGGGCAATGTGATAACAGCTGTCGCCAATGGATTCGAGTTCGTCGCATATCTTGAAGAGCGAGCGGATGCGCTCGTTGATACGGGCCGAGATGGAACTTCGGTCCAGATGGTTGAGATAGCGCACAATCTCGAGCTCGATGCGGTCGGTGATTTTCTCGTACTTCTCGATGCGCGAGAAGGTGTGGCTGTGCTGTTCGCCGTTGATGGGCATGTGGACAAACTCGTCGGTGATTCCGAACATCTTCTGGCAGCGGCGGCCGAAGGTGACACTCTCCTTGCGGGCCTCCTCGACCGAAAGCTCGGCGGTGGAAAGCGGACCTCCCTGGATGAAGTTGAGGTGGAATTCCTCATCATCCTCCTCGCGCACTGGGAAGGCACGGGTCAGCAGCCGTTCGATATAGGGAATAAAGCCGATCAGCAGGGCGGCTGTAATGAGATTGTACAAGGTGTGGAAGGCCGCGCAGGCAAAGGCGAGACCCACTGCCGGCATGTGGCCTGGGGTGAGCCACTCGTCGATGGGATACACCAGCGGAAGAGCCCATACGAGACCAAAGATATTGAACCACAGGTGGGCATAGGCAGCACGGCGGCCGTTCACCGAGGTGCGTTTGGCGGCAAAGACTGCGGTAAGGGAGGTACCCACGTTGTCGCCCATCATCCAGCCGATAGCCAGCGGAAACGAAATCCAGCCGGCAGCACAGAACGCCATCGCACACAGGATGGTGGCTGATGACGACTGCAGGGCAATGGTGATACAAAGGCCCAGCAGGAAGGTAATCATCACCCCGCCGTAACCCCACGAATCGAGGGTTTGAGTCACGATCCACAGCGTTGACTGCTGGTCGGCTTCAGGAACCATGCCGATGAAGGTGGTGAACCCCAGTATCATGATGGCCGCGCCCATGAGAATTTCACCCCAGGGCTTACGGGTGATTTTCGAGGAATAGGTGAACGGCAGGGCCAGCACCACAAGCGGGATGGCATAGATGCCGATCGGGAAAGCATAGCCGAAAAGGGCCAGGCTCCACGCTGTAATGGTTGTACCTACGTTGGCACCCATAATGACTGCGATGGACTGAGCCACAGTGAGCAGTCCCGCGTTCACCATACCTACCGTCATGACGGTGGCTGCCGATGATGACTGGATCAGCGCGGTCATCCATGCGCCCAGACCGAAACAGGGCAAAAACTGAGGTTTGATGTCACGCAGAGACGAACGGATCCTGGAACCTGAGAGCTTGAGCACGCCCTGGCTCATCACCCTCATACCGTAGAGGAAAAGTGCAATACCCCCGACGAGGCTTAAAATCAGTAATAAAATCTGTCCCACGTTCAGTGAATCGTTTATGATAGAAAATGAAAACTGAGCTTTAATTCTTGGCAAAAATAACGTTTTTTCTTGAAATATAGGTACTATAGGGGGTTAAAAATAAAAAAATCTCATCATTTTATGCATTCTGAGGCCCAAAATTCCAAAAAACAACTATCTTTGTAGCAAAATTCAACGTATTATGAAGACAAAAATATTCTGCACCAACAACCGGCAGTACTACACAGTCGAAAAGGGCACGACACTTCGCGAACTGTATGCACAGATGGCCTGGAACCTCGACTATCCCATGCTGGGCGCCAAGGTGAACGCCCGGACGGTGAACCATGACTACGAGTTCTACGAACCCAAGGATGTCTCCTTCTTCGACATAACCTCCGAGTCGGGGTTCCGCATGTACAGCCGTTCGCTCCATTTTCTGCTCTGCGCAGCGGTTCACGACCTGTTCCACGGCTGTCGTGTGAGTTTCGAATTCTCGCGTTCCCACTGCGGTTTTGCACGTCTCAGCGACTATCCTGAAAGCATTCCCGAAGAGGCAATCGACCGGATCAAGGGACGCATGACAGAATTGGTTCGCATGGACCTTCCTTTCACGCGTTACGAGATTCACGCGACCGATCTGGCCCGCATGATGCGTGAACGCGGCTCTATCGACAAAGCCGAACTCTATGAGACGTCAGGCATGCTCTATGAGACCTATTACGAGATGGACGATTATATCGATTCCTACTGCGCGTCGCTGGTTTCCAGCACGGGTATGCTGTCGCTCTTCGACGTGAAAGCCCACGAGGACGGCCTGCTGCTCGTCCTGCCTCAGCGAACCAAGCCTGCCGAACTGATTTCCGTCCGCAAACAGCCCAAGATGATGGCCGAACTGAAGAGCCGCATTGATTTCCTCAACCGGCTCGGCATCCGCAACGTGGGCACACTCAACTACATCACCACCTCCCAGAGAGCCGCTGTCGAAGTGGGAACCGTCATCCGTGTAACGGAAGCCATTCTCGAAAACCGCATCGCTGAGATAGCCAATCGGATTGCCTCCGACCCTGCCATCCGCGTGGTTCTCATTGCCGGGCCTTCCTCGTCGGGCAAGACCTCCACATCCAAACGTCTCTCCATCCAGCTGGCGGCACATCTGCGACGCCCTATCGCCATCTCGCTCGACAACTGGTTTGTGAACCGCGAAGACACACCTCTCGATGAGAAGGGAGAATACGACTACGAGTCGCTCTACGCCCTCGATCTTCAGCAGCTCAACCAGGATCTGGCCGACCTGCTGGCAGGCAAGGAGATTCAGCTGCCCACCTATAACTTCGAAAAGGGCTGTCGCGAATATCGCGGCAAGACGATGAAATTGGCTCCCGAGAACATGCTGGTGATTGAAGGTATTCACGGCCTCAATCCCGAACTGACGGCGATGATTCCGGACCGCGCGAAATTCAGAATCTACGCCTCTGCGCTGACTTCCATCAGTCTCGACAGTCATAACTACATCTCGTCGCACGACAACCGCCTGCTACGCCGCATCGTGCGCGACTACCAGTTCCGCGGTGCTTCCGCCCAGGACACCATCAAACGGTGGCCCTCGGTGCGCGAAGGCGAGGAACGCTGGATTTTCCCCTTCCAGGAAAGTGCCGACGCCATTCTCAACACGGCAATGATCTATGAGATTGCGGCCATCAAGCCCCACATCATCGAGATTCTGCGAGATGTGCCACACAATTGTCCCCAGGCCGACGAGGCCCAGCGCCTCCTCCATCTGCTCGACTACTTCCGGCCCATCAAGGACGACGAAATCCCCCACCAGTCGCTCCTGCGCGAGTTCATCGGCGGCAGCGTCTTCGAGTTATAATAATCGAGTAGGAGGTAAACGCTAATCGTAGGCGTTTATCTCCTACTTTCACGTTTACCGACCTCTCACACCACCGTACGTGCCGTT
>CAJOOX010000116.1 GCA_905236195.1 uncultured Bacteroidales bacterium | reverse complement strand
TTCTAGGCTATTCTAGGCTATCCTAGGCTATCCTAGGCTATCCTAGGCAATCCTAGAGGGATTTTACTCTATCGCATCCTTAATATCCTCGACCTTGACGATGTTGTTGACGATGGCATAAATCACGAGGCCGGCGGGGGAATGGATCTCGAGTTTCTTGGCGATGTTGCGGCGGTGGGTCAGCACCGTGTGGATGGAAAGGCAGAGGGAATTGGCAATCTCCTTGTTGGTGAGGCCTTTGACCACGCCGATGAGGATGTCCTTCTCGCGTTCGGAAAGCTGTTCCTTGCTGTTCTCGGGCGTCTCGTTCTTTTCTTCGTCGTCGACATCCACCTGACTTTCGAGCAGGGAGACCGCCGAACAGAATATCGAATCCTCGAGCTGGGTGTGGGTCGAGAGGTCCTGTTCGAGGGCAAATAGGTCCATCAGCGCATGGTTGAGCAGATAGGTGTGGTTTGTGGGCGGCACGTAGCGCACCAGAATGTTCTTGAGATCGGACATCTTGGAGTCGATGTTCTTGTGGCTCTGAATCTCCATCTGCGTCTCAAATTCCTGAAGGGAATGTTCGGGGTCGCGGTGTCCTTCCAGAAGACCGTCCACGTATTTGAAGACATCGGATTCCTCAAACTCCATATGTTTGGTCACCTCCTGAGTGTAGTCGTCGAAGAACTTCATAATCAGGAAGGCCACCTCGTTGCTCGACCGCATGTCGATGGCCGAAACGAGACGCTGCCGGATATGGGGCAGCATGAAGTCGAGGAAGTAGCTGTGGGAGTTCCGCAGGTAGTTGAGGAGCGCTCCCACCGACAGCGATCCGTATTCGTCGAAGGTGGGCTTGGTGCCAGAGCTTACGAAATTGCATACCACCAGAAAGGTGTCGGTGTCCACACCGCAGTGTTCGCAGACCTCACTCACACTCTTGTCGCCGAAGCCGAGCGGAATGTCGAATCGGCTCAAAACCTGTAACAGCTGATAGTCATCCGAGATGAGGGCGCTCATGCTGTCATTACCTCTGTATTTATGTCCCATTGTTGTTATTTTTTATTTTCAGAAATGTGTTTGTCCGGCCCGTCATCGTCCTCCAGGTCGCATCCGCACTTGTCGCAGAAGTGTGCGTCGGGCAGGTGACCGCGTTTGCCGCAATTGGGACAGACGCGCATCTTGTCGGCATGGTCCTTGCGTCCGTCGCGAATCATCTGGGCCGATACAATGCCCGTGGGTACGGCCAGGATGGTGTAGCCGAACAGCATCACCACCGCCGAGAGAAATCTGCCTATGGGTGTGACCGGAGTGATGTCGCCGTAGCCCACGGTCGTCATCGTCACAATGGCCCAGTAGATTGATGTCGGAATGTTGGTGAACTGGGTGCCGGGCTGGTCGCCTTCCACCATGAACATGAGCGTGCCGATGCTGATGACCATAATCACCACAAAGAGGAAGAATACCGAAATCTTGCGCATGCTCTGTCGCAGCGACTCCAGAAGCATGTGTCCCTCCTGCAGGAAGGAGAAAAGTTTGAAGACTCGGAAAATACGGATCAGCCGGAACGACCGGAGCACCATCATGAATCTTGCACCGTGGAAGAAATAACCCAGGTAGGGCGGGAGGGTGGCCAGCAGGTCGATGATGCCGAAGAAACTCAGGGCATATTCCCTGGGGTTGGGCGAACAGTAGAGACGCGCCAGATATTCGAAGGTGAAGAAGACCGTGAACAGGTATTCCAACACCACCATCGTAGTCATCAGCCAGCGGACGTGCACGAACAGGGTGTCGAACATCGTAATCAGGATGCTCAGTATGATGAAAACGATGAGCAGGGTGTCAAACAGTTTGCCCTCGGGCGTGTCGCTTTCGAAGATGATGGTGTACAGCTTCTGCTTCAGCTTTTCGTTGTGCATGAATGCATGCCACCGAGCTTTCAGCCGAGCTATTGTTCCGAACTTAGCCATAAAAAAAGGGTCTTTGGTCTGCAAAGATAACAAAAAAAAGGCAAAGGGTGGTCTAAAAAGATGCAAAAATGATAAAATGCCCCCAAAAATTGTAAATTGTTTTCATTTTATGCAATTATTTGAAATAAAAATGTTATCTTTGCGAGGTTTTTTGACGGTGTGTCGACAAAATGAGACCAGCACCGCCGGAGCCCTTTTTTTTGGTAATCCATTTTTTTTTATTCCTGTTCCATTCTAACTTCCGACATGTTAGGTATATTATTTCGCCGCTACCGCAACTTGGCTAATGTTGCGAATGCGAAAACAGTGATAGGCGGCTTTCTTGCGATTGCCCTCTATATCATTTTGTCACTGATTCCCTCCGAATGGTATGGTCTGCCCGGGATCAGCGATGTGGAGCGCCGTATGGTGGCTATCTTTGTTACTGCTGCACTCCTGTGGCTCTCAGAAGCCGTGCCCACATGGGTTACGTCAGTAATCATCATCTTTGTGATGCTGATGACCGTTTCCGATTCATCCCTTATCTGGTTCCGCCAGGGAGATAATGTGGGCACCCTGATTTCGTACAAAGAAATCCTGGCCACCTTCTCCGACCCCGTCATCATCCTCTTCATCGGTGGATTTATTCTTGCTATCGGCGTGGCCAAGGTGGGTCTCGATTCCTGGATGGCCAAGGTGCTGCTTTATCCTTTCGGTACCCGCTCCAATATGGTTCTGTTGGGTTTCATCCTCGTCACCGCTATCTTCTCGGCCTTCATTTCCAATACGGCTACTGCTGCAATGATGCTGGCCTTTCTGGGTCCTGTGCTGCGTGTGCTGCCGGCCAACGGCAAGGGACGCACAGCCCTGGCGATGGCCATCCCGCTGGGTGCCAATATCGGTGGTATGATGACACCCATCGGCACCCCCCCCAACGGCATTGCCATGAAATATCTGAACGCGTCGGCTGCAGAGGGCGGTCTCGACATGGGACTCACCTTTAGCGACTGGGCCGTCCGTATGGTTCCCATCACCCTCGTTGTGCTCCTCATCGGCTGGATTGTCATCATGTGGCTCTTCCCGTTCAGGGACAAACATATCAAGCTCGAGATTGACTCCAAGCTCAAGAAAGGCTACAAGACGTGGATGGTGTCCATCGCCTTTGTACTCACCGTCGTTGTGTGGTTCACGGGTGCCTGGAATGGTATCAACGCCAACGTGGCAGCCTTCCTGCCCATCATGCTGCTCTGTATGACAGGCATCATCTCCAAGCGGGATCTGCAGTCCATCGACTGGTCGGTGCTCTGGATGGTGGCCGGCGGTTTCGCCCTGGGCCTCGGCTTCAACAAGTCAGGTCTGGCTCACGATCTCGTCAATGCCATTCCTTTTGCCGAATGGTCGCCTCTTGCCGTCATTATCGGAGCCGGTCTCATCTGCTGGCTGCTCTCCAACTTCATCTCCAACTCGGCTACTGCGGCACTCCTTGTGCCCATCCTCTGTGCTGTAGGTATAGGCATGGGTGATGCTCTTGCACCTGTTGGCGGCAATATGACACTGCTTGTCGGCATTGCAATGGCAGCCTCCCTCGCTATGACACTCCCCATCTCCACGCCTCCGAATGCGCTCGCCGCTTCTACGGGCTTTGTAGCCCAGAGCGACATGGCCAAGGCCGGATTCCTTATCGGTGTCCTTGGCGGCGTAGTGGGTTACCTGATGCTCATCTTCATGTTCAGCTAATCTCGATCGGGCGGTCAGCCCGGCCGGCACCGAATACAAGTTGTCGCGCGTACCTTATTATATATAGGGTGCGCGCGATTATTAGTGTGCCCGGCCGTTTTCCGTTTTTGTAATCAGATTATCCCTTTTTTATCGAATTATTATCATTTTGCTTACCAAATGTGCCATCGATGCGTATATTTATTCAAAAATCCTTTAAAAATAATGATTTTTTGAAATTTTTTCTTCAAAAATTTGGAAATTTGAAATAAACACCTTATCTTTGCATCGCAAAAAGTCAGAAAAAATCATTTTTTCAAACTTTCTGACATTTTAACTTTTGCAATACAAAGTATAATATAACAAACTATATCAAACATCCAAAACTTCAAAAAAAATGAAAGCATCTGAAGTAATTGCAAATTTGGAGAAAAGATTCCCCAATGAACCTGAGTACATTCAGGCAGTGTCCGTTGTTTTGAACTCCATCGAGGAGGAATACAACAAGCATCCCGAATTCGAGAAGGCCAACCTGATTGAGCGGCTCTGCATTCCCGAGCGTATCTATCAATTCCGTGTGACCTGGCAGGACGACAATCACGTAATCCATACCAACATGGGTTACCGTATCCAGCACTCCAACGCCATCGGTCCCTACAAGGGCGGTCTCCGTTTCCACCCCTCTGTGAACCTTTCGATTCTCAAGTTCCTTGCTTTCGAACAGACCTTCAAGAACTCGCTCACAACCCTTCCCATGGGCGGCGCTAAGGGTGGTTCCGACTTTGACCCCGCCGGCAAGTCCGATCCCGAAATCATGCGTTTCTGTCAGCAGTTCATGAGCGAGCTTTATCAGTATATCGGTGCTGACGTCGATGTCCCTGCAGGAGATATCGGCGTAGGCGGTCGCGAAATCGGCTACCTCTATGGTATGTACAAGAAGGTGACCCACGCCTACACGGGAGTTCTCACCGGCAAGGGTCTCAGCTTCGGCGGTTCGCTGATTCGTCCCGAGGCTACCGGCTACGGTAACATCTACTTCCTCCAGGAAATGCTCGCTACCAAGGGTATCGACATTGAGGGTAAGACCATCGTTGTTTCCGGTTCCGGTAACGTTGCCCAGTACACCATCCAGAAGGCTATGCGTCTCGGTGCCAAGGTTGTTACCTGCTCCGACCACAACGGCTACGTTTACGATCCCGAAGGATTCACTGAGGAGAAACTCGCCTACCTTATGGAACTCAAGAACGTTCGCCACGGCCGTGTGAAGGAATATGCCGAGCACTTCGGTCTGAAGTATGTGGCCGGTGCGCGTCCCTGGGGTGAAAAGTGCGACATTGCCCTGCCCTCTGCCACCCAGAACGAGATCAACGAAGAAGAGGCAAAGACCCTCGTTAAGAACGGCTGTATCGCCGTCAGCGAAGGTGCCAACATGCCCTCTACGCCCGGTGCCATCAAGGTATTCCAGGAGAGCGGTTTGCTCTACGCCCCCGGTAAGGCCAGCAACGCAGGCGGTGTGTCTGTTTCCGGTCTCGAAATGGCTCAGAACTCAGTACGCTACTCATGGTCGGCTGAGGAGGTGGACAACAAGCTCCATGACATCATGCGCCAGATCCACGCTTCTTGCGTGAAGTACGGCAAGAACCCCGACGGCTCTATCAACTACGTCAAGGGTGCCAATGTTGCCGGCTTCATGAAGGTAGCCGAGGCCATGATGGCCCAGGGTGTGGTTTAATCCACAATCCTCCCCGCCTTTCGGACGGATTGCAGGTTTGCTCATTGACTTCATCACTTTCCAACAGACCATTCCCTGCTCAGTGTACCTGTAATCCCTCTTTCAGAACGAATCATTCTATCCTCTTTTCAATATTTGACAGAGGGGAGCCCAACGCGAAGTCGGGCTCCCCTTATTGGTTAGCTTTATTTTCTGAAGAATAAGCGGGATTACTTGTAGAATGTCTTGTCGAAGGCTGAGAATTCGTCTTTGCCCTTCACGCAGCGACGCCACCACGCTTGTATGAATCCCAGGCCGTAGCCCATCAGCTGGGTGAAAGCTGCGGGGATGCTGAGCAGTCCTACACGAAGGCTGTGGTTCTTGAGGGCAGAGTCGGCGAAGATGATGAGGGCATAGAGCGCTACGGGTGCCAATGCCGTGAGCCCCAGTATGAGGCAGTTGCGGGAGCAGGGGGCGGAGACAAAGACTGCCGTCAGCAGACTTGCTGCGCTGAGGGTTGTAAGCAGGATGACGCCAAGGGTGAACACCGTAGGCAACAGGTGCACGGCTTTCAGTGTACCGGGATGACGCTTGGTGAGGTTGATGCGGGCGATGCCGCTGTTGTATACCTGCCGGAAGAACTTCTTCAGATCGGTGCGCCGCTTGTGCCACACCCACGCATCGGTCAGCAGGCGTGTCGGGTGACCGGCCTCCACGATACGGTAGCTGAAGTCGATGTCCTCGCCGAAACGCATCTTGGAGAAACCTCCCAGTTCGCGCCACACCGTGTCACGCACGCCCATGTTGTAGGAGCGGGGGTAGAACTTGTCGAGCGCCTTCTTCTTCGCTCCACCGCGTATGCCACCGGTGGTGAAGAACGAGGTCATACTGTAGGAGATGGCCTTCTGCACGGGCGTGAACGACGGATGCGAAGCATCGGGACCGCCCCAGGCAGAGAGATCTAGTGTAGAATTGAGAGTTGAGAGTTGAGAGT
>CAJOOX010000115.1 GCA_905236195.1 uncultured Bacteroidales bacterium | reverse complement strand
GTTGGGGTCGATGTCGTCGCCGGTCGAGTCGTCGTCCTCGCTGCGGCCCTTGCCGCTCTTCATGTAGTGCGAGTAGTAGTACTCGATGTTCTCGTTGATGTCGGCCACGGTCTGCTGTGCAGCGGCCACGGCCTCGGCGTTCTGGTCGGTGACCTCCTCGTTGGCCTTGACCTCGATCATGGCGCAGATGAGTTTCATCATTGCGGTGATGTTGGCCAGAATGGTCTGGATCTGCACCTTCTTGAGGTCGGTGCGCTCGGTGTTACGGGCCAGGAAGGCGTTGTCGAAGGCGTTGTTGGCGTCCTCCAGGGCCTTGAGCATCCCGGCGGTGAGGAAGGCGTTGGCGGCCAGTTCCTCGCCATCGAGCTTGCGCACGTCGGTCAGGAAGCCCCTCAGACGGGCCGTCACGCTCGAATAGTCGAGACCCTTGAGGGCGATGGGATAGGTTGCCACGATGTCGGACACCTTCTGCCAGGTGGCCTTCTTGGCGTCGGTGTCGGCGCTCTTGAGGGCGTAGAGCAGATACCAGAGAGAGTCGAACATGGCCTTGCGGAGGGCATCGTAGGTCTGCATCTGGGCAGTGTAGGCCGACTTGCGGGAGCGGCTCACGTAGTCGGTGAGTTCGCCGTCGAGGCCCTTCAGGGTGTTGAAGTTCGAGGCGGGAATGCCCAGCAGGGCGGTCAGGCCCTCGGCGCTGAGGGTGACTACAAACTGGTGGAAGAAGTTGGCTGCCTGCGAGTAGGTCAGCTGCGACGCATAAGCGTAGTGGTTGATGGAGTAAATCATAGAGGGTTTAGGGGTTAAAGGTTAAGGGTTAAGGGTTAAAGGTTAAGGGTTTAAGAGAGGTCTTTTCTCAGAATGACTGGACCTGCGCGGATGCTGGCAGATGGAAGGATAAATGCTGCGGGTCGAAGGAAAACAGGTGCTTTCATGGTATTTTGATTTAAGATTTCTTTCATGGTGCAAAGATACGCAAAATAATTGACATTTCCAAAAAATAAGCACCGATTCGGATAAAATAAGCGCCTATTTCAAATGACCGTCATCCAGGCGCTCTCCCCGCGGCTGTAGGCCTCCGTGAGACGGGCAATGATGTCGGCCAGATGGCGGCGCGAGTTCAACACCCGGCCCGGAATCCGGTTCTCGCCCGGCAGGATGCACCCCTCCGTGTCGTGGGCCGAGTTGCCCGCATGGATGCGTACACCCTGCCACCGGGCGTTGAAGTCGCGGTTGCCTACCAGCTGGGGCAGCCAGGTCCCGAACTTCGGACTCTTGGTGATCACTACCGTGTAGCGTCCCTCGGGGATGGCGCTCCGTCCGGCGATTTTACGTCCGCCGTGGGCGTAGTCGCGCCAGGTGGGTTCCAGGGTGTCGCAGAGGTATTCCCCGGCCTCGCCCTGTTCGTTCACTACATAGAGACGGCCTATCGTGTAGGTCTGTTGTTTTGCAATTCGTTTTAATACAAGTTCCATAATAGACTAAAGATAAAATTAAAGACTAAAGAAAAAAAGACTAAAGACTAAAGAAAAAAAAGACTAAAGATTAGAGAGTAAAGAAGCTTCATTTCACTCCCCTCGCCCTTTGGAGAGGGGTTAGGGGGTGAGGCTTTTATAGTACTCCCCAAAATCCTTGCAGCCTGGAGGCAGCTGGTGTCTTACGAGCGAGGGCAGCTTTTCCTTCAATTGGAGGAAGAGACGTTCGCCCGGGACATCGTTGTCTGGGAACATGTGGAACGGGGTCCCAAGTTCCAGGTTCAAGGTTTCCAGTTGTTCCACATCCTTGCGTTTCAGCAGGGTTGCCGACGGGATGGCGATGGCCTTGTGGCCGGCCGAGAGCATGGCCCAGCAGTCGGAGCAGCCCTCCGTGATCCACAGCTCGTCGCCCGGCTGCAGACGGTTGAGCACGGGCAGGTTGTAGATGCCGCATTGCGAGCCCTGCGGGAAGCGGAAACGGGGCTGCGAGGGGTCGTTGCCCAAGTACCGGCTCTGAATCCCGGTGAGGTGTCCCTCGCGGTCGTAGTAGGGAATCTGCAGCCAGTCGCGGAACGAATTCAGACGGCACCAGCCCACCACACGCGGGTCAATCCTGCGCTCGTCGTAGAGGAAACGCTTCGCCGCCTCCGTGAGCGTGGGGTAGATGAAGTAGCGGGCGTAGCGCGCCGTGTTGAATGGTTTCATGGTCCTGGTTTCATGGTTCAAGTCACTTGAACCTTGAACCCTTGAACTTGAAACTACATCATCATCCGCCAGCCAGCGGCAGGCCTCCCTGAACGACTTGCCCGTGCAGCCCATCGTCAGCGAGATGGTGTCGCCGTGGGCATCGCATACGAAGCAGCGGTAGGTGTTCCTGCTCACCTTGAACGCCATCGAGGGATGGTGGTCGCTGTGGAACGGGCAGAGGCACTTGTGCTTCTCCACCTTGAGTCCCAGTCGCCTCGCGACCCCCTCAATGGGGAGGTCGCGCAGCTTTTGAAGTTCGAGATTATCCATAACCGTTAACCTTTAACCGTTAATCCTAAACCTTCGAGGTACTTCTCCGTCTTGGAGTACAGTCCCGTCTGGGCAGAGTAGGTGATGAAGCCGCGGTTCTGCCAGACGCTTAGTTGATGTCTTGTTCCCTCCCGGCTCTTGCCAAGGCTGATGCGGAGCGCCTCCAGTTGCGACTCATTGAATGATGTCTCAAGGTTGCTGAGCATATTTTTGGGTCCGCATTTCTGCGTCTCATCAGCCTGTTCATCAGTTATTTTGAACATATCGCCGAACACCTTGACTTTTGACCACAGATCGTAGAAGCAGAACCATATCACAAACTCGCCCATAGAACGGGTCCACGTCTGGTTGTTCAGTATCCAGAGCAATGCCCCTTTTTTCCAAGCGGCAAAGATACTGCGGTGAGAAAGCTCAAACAGCATATCGTCGTCCGCGAGGTCGGCAAGTCGCGCCATATCCTCAGCCAGCTGGTCAGCAATCTTATTCAGCGGCTTCACGACAAAACGCCCTTTGCAATCGTCCAGAAGCTTCAGGTAGCTGTCAAGTTGCGCCAGAAACTTCCCGTCGTAATAATTGCCCTGACGAGGGATAAGGCCTTTGCGCTCTCCGCGTTTCTTGTAGGCGAAAGGAATACGGCCGAAGAATCCGTTGGTAAGGTCTTTTTTGTAGAACAACCTTGCTGCCTCAGGTGTCGAACTGAACGTCAGGCAGGCGCGAAGGATTGGGTTGCCCACCACACCGTCGGCCGTAGCCCTCAGTGCTCCGGCTCGCTGGCAGTCATAAATGTTTCTCACCATCTGGCTCACCTGCTTATGCCCTCCGCAGATACGGTCGGCCATTTCCACCTCCGGGAGATTGAGAAACTGCGTGCGGTTATTCATTTTCTCCAAAGCCATCGCATTCTGGAGAAAAGCTGCATTGGTAAGATCTGCCGGAGGAAACCAGAAGCAAACTTCAGGTCTTTCGGGTTTCTCCTTGTTGGCTCCTCGTGTCTTGACTTGCCGCTGCCAGTCCACAAGTTTCTTGTATTCTGTCTCATCATGGTCTCGGAATGTGCGCATTACAGCCTCTATGAGACGTGTCAATTGGGCTTTTCCAATGCCTGACGGGCCTATGAGATGCCCCATTTGACCGCAAAGTTCATAATAATTGTTGTCACAATATTGAAACTCAACACCAGACAAATGAGCCGCAAGTGCAGGAATTACCATCGGAATGAGGGGTTCACGCATGTCTTTTGAGGCCTTTGAGAGGAGTAATTTGCAGAATTCTGTGCCTTTTGACGGTCTCGGCATTACCGGAGCCGCCTTGTCGAAAATGTTGTAAATCATTGTCTTACAGCGATTTTAATAGGTTTAATAATTGCCCGCTATCTCAAATCTCAAATCTCAATTAATTTTAAATGTCATCCCCATCTCTTCTCTTTATATATATAAATACCTATTATATAGGGATTTATAAAGGCTTTTAAAGCCATGTTCGAAATGAATTGTGACATTTTTTCGAACTGAGATTTGAGATTTGAGACTGCTGAGATAATTGCCCGGGTTCACCTTTTCCCTAAGAAGCAAGTCAGCGCCAGACGGATCTCGTTGCATACACCCAGGGCATAGCCTGCGATGTCGAAGTTCCTGCCGGAAGGCAGGGTCTTGAAGTTGAGGCGCAGGCCGCCGTCGGGACGGAGGGTGAGGGTCACGTAATTGCCTTCGTAGAGGTGCGCGTTGCGTCTCTCTCTCCGGCGGGGCTGCGACTCCACGAAGGTGAAGTGCCAGTCGTCACAACCGTTGTCTTCGTCCGGGAGGTCGCGGCGGATGTATCCGGAGTACTCCTTGCCGGGCTCCATCAGCGAGTCCTCGCGCAGCCAGGTCTTCAGGTCGCAGTAAAGCATTGTGTTCTGTTTCATAAATAAAAATTATTAAAATACAAATGCTTTCTGGCACGTCACGGGACATAGAAAGCAATTTCATCCCGTGTGCGGAGCCGTGCTGTTTTTTTTGACTGCCGCCAGACTTGAAAACAAGAATGCAGCAGAAACTCCGCGATCGAAATTTCTGTTGCAAAGATAGGGGTATTCGCCCGGATATCCAAATCTTTCCGCTTGATTCTCGCCGGCCTGGAAACAGGATTCCAATACCCGGATTTCGGATTTCGGAATAAAGTTTGCGCCCAATAGTTTATCAAGTTGATTCCTCATCCCGGAAATTGGATTCTTCCGGCCAGAACGTTACAGTTTCCAATCCAAAAAAACGGCCTCGAATCCAATTTTCTCCAGAAATTGGATTGGGTGGACAAAACGCAGAAAAAAAAAGTACCAGCCCGGGTCGGACTGATACATTTGCGCTTGGAATCAGGGGAAAAGTTTATTGCAAAAAATGCTCGGAGAAACTCACACAACAGCGTTTTGCAATGTCGGGGTAGCAATAAATAGCTTCTCAATCTGCTCCACGAAGGAATTGTAGGCCTCATCCTCCTCGGGACGGTTGGGCAGCTTGACTCCATTGACTGCCGTATAGCTCACCATATTGTGGGAGTGATTCGGCGAAGCCTGATATATATCCTTGAAGTAGTCAACAGCTTTCTTCTCCTGGAGGTAGGTGATACCCGCATAGTGCAGGAACATCTTGATACACCTGGGCGGGAGGTTCTTGCGTTTATGAATCGCGGGCACCAGCCGGTCGAAACCCCGGATGATATCACGCAATTTATGCACCCGCTCCACATCGTTGCCGAACAACATGATTTCAGTATGCGTCAAATCGCTGCCGGCCTCCTCGTCCATGATTGTTTTGATGACGAGCTTTTTGACATCCGGTCTGGTGTGTTTATGGAAAGCCGTCGCCGCCCATTCCTTGTCCGATTGATAATGGCTCCGGTCGGCAATGGCCGGATTGTGTTCCGGGGTCAGCTGGCTTCCGCTCTGTTCAATTATATCCAGCAGGTCCCAACATTGTTCATACACCTTTTCCTTCATCCGCTCGAACAGGAAACTGCAGTATTGGGGATTCTGTCGTATCTTCTCTTCCTGTTCCAGAACGGTCAGACACAACTTCATGCAATTGATAAGGACGTTGAAGAATCTCTTCATTTCATCGCAGAGTGCACTCACGCATGGAGGAAAACTTTTCAGGTCAAACAGTTGCAGTTGATAGGTATCTGTGCTTATGTACGAATGGTCGTAGACCGAAACTGTCTGCTCCTCCGGGTGAACTCCCGAGTCCCGATGCCCTCGGGGGCTGAATTTCTGAAAGATGCGCTTCGTTTCGCTTATACCACTACGCAACTTCTTCAGCAGAATCCAGGCGCTGCTGAAACAGGTGTTGTTGACGGTGGCGAACTGTTGGTTGAACACCTGGGCAAATTCCTTCAGCCGTCCATGTTCTTTCTCCAGTTTTATCCTGTACTCGGCCACTTCCTTCGCCATGCGCTCCATCCAGCTCTCATCCACATGCTTAAACTCCAGCGCATACACCAGCCGCTCTGCATCGAATTTGGATGCAGCTTCAATGATTTGGCTCATACCCGCTTCCGGGTCATATATTTTAGGTGAATAGAACATCACTTATCTTATTTAAAAATTTATATCGGTTTACTGAAATTGTCCGTAGGTCCTTTTCAGTCAGGGCTTGCGGTTTTTAAGCAGACATACCTGTTTGCACTAAGTATGAAAACCCGACTGCAAAGATAGCGAAAACTTTTTAAATAGAGTAATGTTTGTCCGAAAATTTTCTTTACTGTCCGTTATTTTCCTAATAAAACGCCCCGCACCCAGTCGGGATGCGGGACGTTTTTATCAGGTGGCCATGCGGGCAGGTTGGGGCGGAATCAATTTTTCAACAGATACAACGGGCGCATTAGTAGTCGTGATGTCTATTCGTCAGTCTTCGGAGAAGTCCTGCAGCACATGTCTGTAGGTGGTGTAGATCTTGGTCTTCTGGAGCATGCCGAGATAGCGGCCGGAATTGTCCACCAGCGGCAGGTTCCAG
>CAJOOX010000114.1 GCA_905236195.1 uncultured Bacteroidales bacterium | reverse complement strand
GACAGCTTGACAAATGAAGATGTCAGAAGTAAGAAGGCTGATGTCTGAGGTATGAAGTGTGTGACAGCAGGATGGTTCTCTGATTCCTTTGCTCTGTCACCCCTACAGGGTTTCCAAATCTCTCCGTGGGGAGCAGGGTTTACGCTTCGCTCCATGCCCTGCCTGAGGTATATCGCCCCGTCGGGGTTAAACGGGACTCAAGGTACGATTCTCTGATTCATAAGTCTGTGCCCAAGCATGGGATTCTTCTCCATATTATAGAGCAGCGGCTACAGTCGGAATGTGGCTGTAGGCGCTTATATTGTCTTATAAGGAAGAGGCTCAAGCACGCTATTACATACCGTTGGAGAGAACATCGGAAATTATGCGGTTGATGGACTCTTTCATTCGAGGGATATCCTCCCAGACAGTCTGGAAGACCACGTCAGTATCTATTTCGAAATAATGGTGGGCAATTTTATCGCGCATTCGCATCACTCCGCTCCAGTATATTTCAGGATACAGAGGCAGCAGTTCTCCGTGTGTTTGTTTATCAAGTCCCTTGACTGCTTCACCAAGGGCAATCAGATTCATGCAGATGGCATCAAGGCGCATCATCCCGTCGGGAGAGCAGAGCAACTCATCCGGATTGCTTACCGCAGAAGCCCGCTCCATTATCATATCGATGGCCTTGCTGATCTTCTGCAAAGTATCCATCACAATCTCGCGGTCATACATAGATTCCCTCTTTCTGAATGCGTTGTCTCAAGAGTGTGTTCATGCCGTCTCGTACCCTGACTAGGTCAACCGGACAGTTGAACATACGTTCCAAGTCGGTTTGTATAAGGTCAAGAGTGAGCAATGAGGGCACTTTCCCCTCATAGCACACATCCACATCGCTACTCTCTGATTGTTCATTGCGAGCTACAGAGCCGAAGATTCCGAGACGCGTCAATCCGTATTTGCGTTGAGCCGTGGGTTTGTAGATACTCAGCAGGTTCAATATTTCTGTTCTTGTTTTCATTGCGAGCGATTTTTTGTTCTCGGGTGCAAAGATACGGACTTTTTCCGGAATCTCCAAATATTTTGGAGGAAAAAGTGATTTTTTCACTTATTCTTACCGCTTAAGACCTGAGACGTTTCCAAATTAGCAAGATTCGAAGGAATCGCGGGATCAAGGGATGGTTCTCTGATTCATAAGTCTGTGTCCAAACACAGGATCCCTCTCCTTATATATATATGAGCAACGGCTACAGCCGGAAGTGACTGTAGCCGCTGTTGATGAAAAGGGAGCGAAATACGGGACTCGAACCCGCGACCCTCGGCTTGGGAAGCCAATGCTCTACCAACTGAGCTAATTTCGCAGATGTCAGCCAACCGCGGGGGTCGGCTGTTATGTTCAGGAGTCTGTCATCAGACCGGACATCATGTTCACCATCTTGAGCGCGGTTTCGGCGCAGGTAACACCTTCGGTAGCGAGATCGCCGTGGGCGAGTTTGAGCGCCTGTTCGCGACTGTCAACCATCAGAACGCCGTCGATGAAGGGAATGTCGTGGCGAAGGTTGAGATGGTTGAGGGCACGGGCGACCACATCGCAGATGCAGCGGAAGTTGGGCGTACCGTCGTTGATGACGCAACCCAGCATAATGACCGCCGAGGGTTCTTTGTTGATGGCCAACTGTCGGGCGGCAAAGCCGAGTTCGATAGCACCGGGCACATGGATGATGTCGATGTCTTCGTCGCAGACACCACACTCTTTCAGGCGGCGCACCGTTCCTTCGAGGAGGGCAGCCGTGATTTCTTCGTTCCAGTCACTGACGACGATGCCGATGGAGGCATCTGTGACGTTAAGCGTACTTAAAGGCGTGGTATCCCGGGGATCCGCCGCCGCTGGGGAATCTGATGACATATCGGGTTTGTATTACTGTACTCTGACGATATACTTGTCGATGCTCTGGCCGACGGATGTCTCACGCCAGTTATCCTTGATGGCCTGATAAGCCTTGAGTGCGGAAGCGTTGTCGCCTGCCTTCTCGTAAGCCAAACCTGCCTTCTTGAGATAGAGAGGTGTATATTCGGCCGAGTTGGAAGCCTTGGCAGCAGCCTCGAAGTTGCGGGCAGCTTCTTTGTAGTCGGGTGTCTCGCTGTTCACCTGGCAGTCGCCTATGGCAGCCGTCACAGCGGGAGCCACAACAGCATCGCTGCCTGAATATTTCTTGAGCAGAGAAATAGCCTCCTCGTAGTTGCCGAGTTCCTTGTTGCAGAGGCCTGCATAGGCCTTGGCAAGGTTGCCTGTCTTGGTGGAGCCGTATTGGTCGATGACAGCCTCGAAAGCTTCAAGGGCCTGCTGATAGTCGCCGGCCTCGAAAAGGTACTGAGCGCTCCAGATTTCCTCCTGAGCCTTCTGGTTCTGGCTGTTGCTATAGGCGTTCCAGCCCCAGACTGCTGCTACAATCACGATAATGCCGATGAGGCAGTAGGTGATGATGTTCTTGTTTTTCTCTACAAATTGTTCACTTTTTGAAAGGGCTTCGTCCACGTTCTGAACCGTTGCGTCAGCCTGCTTTTTGTTGTTTGCCATTTTGTTTAGTTATACTTATTTTTGATAATATTCGAAAAAATGCGGTGCAAATTTACAAAAAATCTATCAAATAACAAGCGAAAAATGAAAAAAAAATCATTTTACGCATTTATTTCGGTATTTTTTACTAACTTTGCCACCCGAAAGGCTCAAAATATGCAACTGAATCATCTGAACATACTCAACTTCAAGAACATCGGTGAGGCTGATTTGGACTTCTCAGCCAACGTGAACTGCTTCGTGGGCAAGAACGGCATGGGGAAAACCAATCTGCTGGATGCCGTCTGGTACCTCAGTTTCTGCCGCGGCATGACTGGTCTTCCCGACAAGGAGAACGTGCTGCACGGCGAACAGCTGTTCATGCTGAAGGGTGACTACCTGCTGAACGGACAGCCGGAGACGATTCAGTGCGGCCTGAGAATCGGTTCGAAAAAGAGTTTCAAACGCGACGGTAAGGAATACCGCCGGCTGTCGGACCACATCGGACTCCTCCCCCTGGTTACGCTCACTCCGGCCGACAACGACCTGATACGCGGCGGCAGCGAGGAGAGGCGCCACTTCATGGACCGGGTCATCGCCCAGTTTGACAAGACGTACCTCAACGCGCTCATCCGCTACAACGAAGCCCTTTCGCAACGCAACGCCCTACTGAAGCAGGATCCGCAGTCGCATGACATCGACATGTACCGCCCCTGGGAAGAACAGATGGATTTCTATGGTCAGCAGCTCTATGCGGCCCGCAAGAAGTTCACCGAAGACTTCGAGCCTGTGTTCCAGGAGTTCTATGAACAGATTTCGATGGGCCGTGAGAAGGTGTCGCTGCACTACACATCCCACTTCGAGCGCGGCTCACTTCTCCCCCTTCTCGACGAAACGAGGGTGAGAGACTGGGCGGTGGAATATACCACACGCGGGGCGCATAAAGACGAACTGGAGATGCGTCTGGGCGACTATACGATGAAACAGATCGGGTCGCAGGGGCAGAACAAAACATTTGTCGTGACCCTCAAACTGGCCCAATGGGATTTCCTGAACCGCGTGGGCCACACGGCACCCATCCTCCTGCTGGACGACATCTTCGACCGGCTGGACAGCGACCGCGTGTCGCAGATTGTGCGGCTGGTTGCCTCGTCGCGCTTCGGCCAGATCTTCATCACCGACACCAACCGCGAGAACCTCGACTCCATCATCGCCTCGATCGACGGCAGCTACAAAATGTTCGGCGTCGAAAACGGCCGATACTCCGTCATCTCAGAAAGATAAACCCCACCCTATGGAACGACAAGAAGCCAAATCTATCGGAGAAATCCTGCGCCAATATCTGAAAGTGTCCCAGTTGGAACATCTGGCCTGGGAGGAACAGATTGCGCAATCGTGGCAGTCGCTGCTGGGCGACGAGGTGACCCGGGAGACCGAACGGCTCCATCTGCAGGAGGGCACCCTCTATGTAACACTGAAATCGCCAAGTCTGAAAAACGACCTGATGTACAGCCGCCAGCAGATTATCCGGGAAATCAACCGCGAACTGCAGAGCGAGGTAGTGAAGGCGATCGTCGTACGATAGCAATAAAAACGGCTGCCGCGCGTTATTATAAATAATGTATAACCTTCGCAACATATGGATGCTTTTCCTGCTTGCCCTCACAGCGACGGCAAGCGGACAGTCGGTGCGCATTTACGGCACCGTGACCGACCCGAAAGGCAGCCCCATAGAAATCGCCCACATCCGAACCTCAAAAGGGACGCTGGGCACTCTGTCCAACTTCAAGGGCGAATATGAACTCACCGTGCCCGAAAG
>CAJOOX010000113.1 GCA_905236195.1 uncultured Bacteroidales bacterium | reverse complement strand
GTGAGGATGAGGCGGTCGCTACGCAGGCCGGCCTCCCGGGCCATGATGGGACGTTTTCCTTTGTCGCGATTACCGCCGCAACCCACTACGGTGATGACGTGGCCCCTGTTGCCCAAAATCTCGCGGATGGCACCCAGCACATTAACGAGCGCATCGGGGGTGTGGGCATAGTCGATGATGGCCGAGAAGCCCTTGGGCGAACGGATGGACTCGAAGCGTCCGTTGACAGGCACCAGCTGGCTGAGTTTGGTGAGCACCTCGTCGACGGGCATGCCGAGTTCGACGGCAGCCCCGAAGACGGCCAGCAGATTGGACGCATTGAAGCGTCCCACAAAATGGGTGGCGATGTCCTTGCCCAGCATCTCTCCGCGGAAATCGGGCTGATTGATGTTGAACTGCAGGGTCATTCCCTCGAAAGCCTCCTCAACAATCCGGGCCGTAAAGTCGGCCATCGTCCTTACGGAATACATGCGGCGGCGTGCAGCTGTATTCTGGAGCATGACGGGACCGGTCTTGTCGTCTGCATTGCTGAGGGCAAAAGCTTTGGCAGGGAGCATGTCGAAGAAGGACTTCTTGGCCTTGAGATAATTCTCGACGGTCTTGTGATAGTCCATATGGTCGCGGGTGAGGTTGGTGAAAATGCCGCCGTTGAAATCAAGACCGGCGATGCGTTTCTGATCGGCGCTGTGGGACGAAACCTCCATAAAGGCGTAGCTACATCCTTCCCCGACCATCTGGCGCAAAAGGTCGTTGAGCTCAAGCGGGTCGGGTGTCGTATGGGTGGCGGGCACCTCGCGGTCAATCACATAATTGCAAACGGTGGAAAGGAGTCCGCAGGGATAGCCCAAAAGGGAGAAAAGACGGTAGAGCAGGGTTGCAATCGTCGTTTTGCCGTTGGTGCCGGTAACGCCCACCAGGGTCAGTTGTTCGCTGGGATAGCCGTTCCATGCGGCAGCCATCACGGCGAGGGCGTAGTTACAGTCGGCGACCTGGATATAGGTTACTTCAGGCGATATGTCGGCAGGCAAGGTGTCGCACACCACAGCT
Source organism: uncultured Bacteroidales bacterium (assembly GCA_905236195.1). Taxonomy (GTDB): domain Bacteria; phylum Bacteroidota; class Bacteroidia; order Bacteroidales; family UBA3663; genus Liminaster. Next base: position 8,165 of record CAJOOX010000113.1, on the reverse strand, counting down.
GCAGCCCCCTGGCCGACAACCTGCGGAATGAAGGAGTGTCCGTCAACCGTGGTGCCCCTTACGGCCACGAACAAATCACCGTGGCTCACCTTGCGGCTATCCTGCCGGAGGGCCTGTATTTCTTTGTCTAAAGAGGCGGAACCTGCGACTTTATAGTCAAGACGTTCCAAAAGCGTTTTTAAGTTCATATTCAGTTTTTAAGAGTCAATTCGATAGAAGATCCTTTCACTGCAGGAGAACCGGCAGCCAGGGATTGACGGACCACGCGTCCCATGCCCGACATCTGGACCCTAAGGCCCCGGGTCTCGAGGGCATAGAGCGCATCCTCCGCTCCCATACCGACCACATTGGGGATGATTTCTTTGACGCCGTCCAGTTCCGAGGGTTTGAAATTTAAGGAGTCGAGCCGGAGTTTAGACAACAGATATTCCGTATCTTCCTGTGGTCCGCGTTTCACCTCAGGGAGCCGGCGGTGGAGCGTGTCGGGGGTTACGTCGTGGAGGGATTTCTCGCAGTGGAGCGCGTAAATCTCCTCGGCAAACTGCCGGAAAACTGGTCCAGCCATATATCCGCCGCCGGGACGGCCGGGATATGGCGGACGAACGTCGATGACGACAATCATCGAGTACTGCGGATCTTCGAAAGGAAAGAATCCGGCAAATGAGACGTAGTGGCCGTTGCCATAATCATAGTTGCCGTTGGCATAGCGTTGGGCTGTACCGGTCTTGCCTGCGATGGTCACTCGTTTGGAGTTGATGGATTTGGCGGTGCCGTGTTCGACCACACCGCGCAGAGCGTGACGTACAGCCTCGAGCGTTTTGGGCGAACATATGTTCTTATTGACCACCTCGGGTTCCCGTTCATAGAGGACCTTGCCATCCTTCTCCACTTCCCGGACAATATAAGGACGCATCAGTTTCCCGCCGTTGGCAATGGCGTTGTAGAAGTTGAGCATATACAGTCCCGGGATGCGGTTTTCGTAGCCGTAGGAAATCTGTCCGAGCGACACCTTGCTCCACGTTTTTTCCCTAGTGGAGCGTTTGCGGGGCGCCTGGGCACCCGGGAAATCGCAGTTGAGGGCCAGGTCGTTCATCATGCCGATTTTTTCGATGCCGGCCAGATAGGCGTCGGGATTGGATTCATAAGCCTGACAGGTGAGTTTCGCCACCGCGATGTTTGACGACTGGACGATGGCCTCGTCGGCGGTGACTGTACCCACGGGATGGTCGTCCCTGATATGTTTGCCGTGGCAGTTCCAGTCGGAGGGATTCTGGGCGGTATTTCCGGTGTTGACAATGGTCTCCGGCGTTATCTTGTCATTGTCAAGCAGCACCATGTAGCTGACGGTCTTGAACGTCGAACCGGGGTCATAGAGATCCTCGACGAGGTGGTTGTAATCTTCGACCACTGCGGAGTCGCCAGTACGATGCAGATTGGAAATGGCCTTGATCTGTCCTGTGTGGACATCCATCACCGCAGCCCATCCGCCGTCGGCATGCAGTTCGAGGATGCGTTTGCCGAGGGCCCGGTCGAGAATATCCTGCATTTCGACATTGAGGGTCGTGTGGACGTTTGCTCCGTTGACGGGTTCGCTCTCGATGATGTCAATCATCCTGCGGCGAATGCTTTGGCGGTAGCCCCGGCCGGGCACACCGCGAAGCAGAGAGTCGTAGGCCAGTTCTATACCGCCGCGGCCCGACCCGATACGTCCGGCGGTGTCCTTGCGGGCATAGACGCTGCCGATGGTACGTGCCGCCATCCTGGTGTCGCCGAAGGGACGGTAGCGATGGGCCCGTTCGTCGCGGGTCAGACCATTGCGGTAACGCTGTTTGTTGAAGTAGGGCATTTGGCGCAGTTCCTTGTAGCCGGTATAACTGAGCGCCCGGATGATCAGGAGGTGTCCGTTGCGCTTGGTGTAGCCTTCCTGGATCAAGGCACTCCATTGGGCGGCAGTGCGCTGAGGTGCAATTTTCGCCAGAGCCATGGATCCTTCACCGGAAGGGGAGAAATACTTGTTGATGGTGTCCGCGGGGATGTTGATTTCCCCTTTTTCATTGGGATGCGTCGTGGAGCGGAAGTCGAGGTAGATGTCGTACTCGGGGAGAGAACCCGCCAACATCTCGTCGTTGTCCGAGAAGATGAAGCCCCGGACCTGGGGAATCACCTGGTTCTCGCGGTTGAGTTTTCCTACCAGCGCACGGTATTTGTCGCCATCGCTCACAATCGTATGGAACGACTGGAAAGCAATGCAGCAAATGTACAGGAGGATCAGTCCCAACACGACAGCAAATCGTTTGCCAAAACTCATAAGATTACGATGTTTAAATAATTACACAAAACTTCATTTTACCCGGATGGGCGGTTCGTCGGCCGCTTCAAGGGTGATGTCGCTCTGAAGCACTTTCCTGCGGATGATGTCAGGTTTGTTCTTGCCAGTGAGTTCTCCCCATCGGGCGATGGTAGTATAGCGCACATCGTTGAGCTCTTCCTTGAGCTGATTGAGATGGTAGAGAGAGGCTTCACAATTGTATCTCAATCCGATATAGAGCCAGGCAGCCACAATGATGATTCCCAGTTTGGCTGCATGCTTGATGATGAAGTCGCGAGTGAGCAAACTGGGGGTTTTTTCGGCGATGGAGTCTTCGCTGGTGAGAGCCTGGGAGAATTTGTCAAGAAAAGCCATATCTATTTATAGAGAAAGAGAATTATCGTTCTTTTATTTTTTCTGCAACGCGGAGTTTGGCGGAACGGGCCCGGGGATTGGCGGCGACTTCATCGTCGGAGGCGACGATGACCTTGCGGTTGACGGCTTCGAACGGAGCCTCGACCCGGCCATAGAAATCCTTGACGACGGTTCCGTCGGCATGACCTGAACGCATCACATTTTTGACAATGCGGTCTTCCAGACTATGGTAGGTCATCACCACGAGACGTCCTCCGGGCGCGAGGACTTCGGTTGCTGCCATGAGCATTTCCTCTAGCGCATCCATTTCGCGGTTCACTTCGATGCGGAGTGCCTGAAACACCTGGGCGAGTTCTTTCTTCTCGTTTTTGGGGGTGATGAAAGGAGCAACGATGTTGCGGAGGTCGCCCGTTGTGGAAATGCTTTTCTGCATTCTGCCTTTCACGATGGCCGCACTCATCCGGCGAGCCTGGCGCAGTTCTCCGTAGAGGGAGAGTACCCGTTCCAGTTCCTGTTCGGAGGCGGTTGCGAGAAAGTCGCCTGCCGTCTGGCCGGCACGCGTGTTCATTCGCATATCAAGCGGAGCGTCAAATCGGAAAGCGAAACCCCGTTTGGCATCGTCGAGGTGATGGCTCGACACACCGAGGTCGGCGAGTATTCCATCCACATGGTCCACTTCATAATAGCGCATCCAGTTTTTGAGGTAACGGAAGTTGCTCCGGACGAATGTGAACCGCGGGTCCACACCGCTGTCGGATTCCTGTTCGGCCTCCAGCCAATGACGTTCCGCATCGGCATCCTGATCGAACCCGAAAAGATGTCCCTTTTCTCCCAGCCTGGCCAATATCGCCCTGCTGTGGCCTCCGCCCCCGAAAGTGACATCAACATAGATGCCATCAGGAAGAATGTGAAGACCCTCCATGCATTCTTGGAGCATGACCGGAATATGATACATCATTTATTCGCGCGTGAAAATAATGCTCCAAAGATAGCGTTTTTTATCGGAAAAACCAAATATTTTCAGAAAAAATAACGTTTCAGCCCTTCAAATTTTCTTCTAAGTGTTTATTTTGTCATTTAAATGGTCTGTTTTGCGTCATTTCATGACCGGGTAGCAGAAAGTACTTCGGAGCAAGGGCGCAAATTTTTTAATAAGGTTTTCATTGATAAATGTCTATATTGACAAAATCAGCAGATACACAGCAAAAAACTAAGTCTTTTAACAGGGTATTTACAAAAATTAACAAAATTTCATGCGGAATTATTTGGATGTCTCGAAAAGAATCTCTATCTTTGCTGCCGATTTACGATTTTGACTTTCCCGGGCCTGCATTTGTGCGCAAAACGATGCATCGGCGAGCCTAATACAAATACATTCTACAATAATATATAATAAACATAGCCCTTTCCTACTTTAATGGACAATCAGTTATTCAGCATCACCAAACGTGATGGACAGAGCGTACGTTTCTCGCTCGACAAAATCATGAACGCCATCATCAAGGCGTTCCAGTCAGTAGACCAGCCTGTTGACTTGTCGGCCCTTTCGAAGGTGCTGAGTCACCTCGACATTCATGAGAACATCACGGTCGAGGAAATCCAGAATCAGGTGGAAACCGCGCTCATGGAGGAAGGCTATTACAAAGTGGCCAAGTCGTTTATGCTTTACCGTCAGGCCCACAGCGAGGACCGCGAAACGCTGGAGCGTATCAAATTCCTATCTGACTATTGTGCAGAAGGCAATGCTGCGACGGGTTCGAAGTATGACGCCAACGCCAATGTAGAACACAAGAACATCGCCACGCTGATTGGAGAGTTGCCCAAGGGCTCTTTCATCCGTCTGAACCGTCGTCTTCTGACCGACAGGATTAAGAAAATGTACGGCAAGGAAATGGCCGACCGCTATATTGACTTACTCACGCACCACTTTATTTATAAGAACGACGAGACCAATCTTGCCAACTATTGTGCATCCATCACGATGTACCCCTGGCTGATTGGCGGTACCGCTTCCATCGGTGGCAACTCCACGGCGCCGACCAACCTCAAGTCTTTCTGCGGCGGGTTCATCAACATGGTTTTCATTGTATCCTCGATGCTGGCCGGTGCCTGTGCTACGCCCGAGTTCCTGATGTATCTCAACTACTTCATCGGACAGGAATACGGCGAAGACTATTGGAAGAATCCCGAGAAGGAGGTTGATCTCTCGCTGAAGCACCGCACACTTGACAAAGTGATTACCGACTGCTTCGAGCAGATTGTTTACTCTATCAACCAGCCGACGGGAGCAAGAAATTTCCAGGCAGTATTCTGGAACATTTCGTATTATGACAAGTATTATTTTGAGTCGATTTTCGGAGATTTCCGTTTCCCCGACGGAAGCAAGCCCGACTGGAACGGTCTCTCCTGGCTCCAGAAACGATTCATGAAATGGTTCAACAAGGAGCGTACCAAAGCCGTTCTCACGTTCCCGGTTGAGACGATGGCACTTCTCTCGAAAGACGGAGAACCCATGGACAGGGAGTGGGGCGATTTTACGGCCGAGATGTATGCCGAGGGTCACTCGTTCTTCACCTACATGAGCGAGAATGCCGACTCGCTCGCATCCTGCTGCCGTCTGCGCAACGAGATTAACGACAACGGATTCTCCTACACCCTGGGTGCCGGCGGTGTATCGACGGGCTCCAAGTCGGTGCTTACCATCAACCTGAACCGCTGCATTCAGTATGCAGTGAACAACAAGATGGATTACAAGGAGTACCTGACCGACATCATTGATCTCTGCCACAAGGTTCAGCTTGCCTACAATGAGAATCTCAAGGAGTTCCAGAAAGCAGGCATGCTGCCGCTCTTCGATTCCGGCTACATCAACATTGCCCGCCAATATCTCACCATCGGAGTGAACGGTCTGGTAGAGGCCGCCGAGTTCATGGGACTCAAGATTAACCCGAATCCCGAGTATCTTCAGTTTGTGCAGACCGTTCTGGGTCTTGTTGAGAAGAAGAACAAGGAGTACAGGACCAAGGAAGTGATGTTCAATTGTGAGATGATTCCCGCCGAGAACGTCGGTGTGAAGCATGCCAAGTGGGACCGTGAGGACGGCTACTTCGTTCCGCGCGACTGCTACAACAGCTATTTCTATGTGGTTGAGGATACTTCGCTCACCATCATCGACAAGTTCAAACTTCACGGCGCACCCTACATCGAACATCTTACGGGCGGCTCAGCACTCCACATGAATCTGGAGGAGCACCTCACGAAAGAACAGTATGCCCAATTGCTCCGAGTGGCTGCCAAGGAAGGTTGCAACTACTTCACGTTCAATATTCCCAACACCATCTGTAATGACTGCGGCAACATCGACAAACGCTATCTGCATGAATGCCCCAAATGTCACTCGAAGAATGTGGACTACATGACCCGTATCATCGGCTATCTGAAACGTGTCTCGAACTTCTCGCAGCCCCGTCAGCAGGAAGCTTCGCGCCGTTATTATCTGCACCAGGGCGCCAAGCCTATCGCTGAACCCAAGCAAGCTTAAGGAAACAACAGGGCGATGCTCGAAGGCAAAGCTCTCCCCGCCACTCTTTCGGAAAAAAGGATAAGTAAGGGTGGCGGGCTTTTTATGTCAGAATAAACTGATGGCGAAGAAAATACGCCATGATAGAATATGCTCAAATTTGTAAATACAGACATTGTTTTTCAGGAGATTCCGGACGAGACAACGTTGGCAATCAACCTTTCCGGCTGTCCATGTCACTGTCCGGGCTGTCACAGTAAGTATTTGTGGGAAGACATAGGCGAAGAGCTGACGCCAGAGACTTTGGATGATCTGATTGAAAGACAATCCGATGATATAACCTGTGTTTCATTCATGGGCGGTGACGCTGATCCGGAGGGTATCGCAGCGTTGGCTCACCATATCCGCGCTAAGCATCCCAATCTCAAAGTCTCATGGTGGAGCGGCCGGCAGTATTTCCCCCGGCTAATAGACCGCGATGTGTTTGATTATCTGAAACAGGGGCCATACATCGCCCATCTGGGCCCCCTGAAATCTCCCCGCACCAACCAGCGTCTTTATAAGAAAGAGGCAGACGGATGGCAGGATATCACACATCGATTCCAGAAGAAATAGTGGCTCCAGGAGGCTTAAAAAGGGGATTAAATGATAAAAAATATAAAAAAAATCCCTCAATCTACATATTTCTGCAAAATTATTTGCATAAATCAAAAAAACAGACTATCTTTGCAGTGTCATAATTCAATTAAAACTCGCCGATTCAAATCGGTAACGATATAGGTTTTATTAATTGTTAGTTTATGGGAAATTTTCAGATGTGATTGATTTTTCGGTTTCAAACCAAAATTATTGTTATTACGAGATTAGAACATCATCGAAACTGCTTTTGTACCCATAGCTCTCATTGTCGGAAGGACGGTGAGAGTTTTTTTGTGTGAGAAGTGTTAATTTGAGGCAGAATGTGTGAATGTTTCGAAAACTTTTCGTATCTTTGCAGCACACAAGAATCATATGGCTGAAAAAAAGAATCATAGCGGAATGATGCAGAACGTCCGGAACGGTCTGCTGTTTTTGGTGGCTCTGGTGGTCGCATTTTTTGTGGCCAGAGCTGTGGTGCAGGTGCGGAATCTGAAAGAACAGAACGCCAGAATGGAGGACCGCATCCGTCAGTTGGAAATGCTGGCTTCGGTTGGGCAGGATACCCTCTCGGCCCGTTATGTGCCGTTTCAGGTAGAAGGCGAGAAGAGGAGAGTTTCCGAGCCCGGGGGGGATTCCGCGCCGGTAACGCGCAAAAAGGCAGACAGCAGGAAGGAAGCCGTCGATTCTGCAAGTTCGGTTCCCTACATTCCGATAACACAGAAAAAAAAGGACGATTATCCGAAGCAGGAGAAATTTCAAGAACCGACACGCGTGGAACTGAATACGGCCGACACTACCCTGTTGAAAAAAATTCCGGGAATCGGCAGTACGACTGCTTTAAATATAATAAGGTATAGAGACCAGTTGGGCGGATTCTATTCTCCGTTGCAGCTGGGCGAGAAACTGAAGTGGGAAAAGGCACAGGAGATGTTGCCCGAATGGGTGTCACAATGGATGGCAGCCGATCCCGGTCAGATTCGGAAACTGAATGTCAACCATTCGGATTTCAAGACGCTGGTTCATCATCCCTACTTGAATTATGAGCAGGTTAAGGCGCTGTTCAATTACCGCAGAAACTGGGGCAATCTTTCCTCCATCCAAGCGTTGAAACAGTTGGAAGAATTTTCGGAAGACGATATCCAAAGACTCCGTTTTTATCTCGAATTTTGAGATTTTCGGCCAACAAAAGACGACATAAAAAGTTAAAAAGCGCATTTAAGTGCATAAAAAGCATTGAATTTGAGCCCAAGATTTGGAGAATTGCTTGAAATTCAGTAACTTTGCAGCCAAATTTTAATTGGACTATCGGACAATTTCACAATT
>CAJOOX010000112.1 GCA_905236195.1 uncultured Bacteroidales bacterium | reverse complement strand
TTGAAAATTGACTTGTGCATTGCCAAAATGGCTCCTCCCATAGAGGCGGACATTGAGGCTTGCGCTGTTCATGTGAAAGAATGATGCTACAGAAATGAAACGAATATTTGCAATATTAATGGCTTGCTCGGCTATCAATGCCTTTGCAGCCGTGACGCTGAACAAAGCCGAAGGCTGGTTAGAATCAGCGTTTGTTGAATGGTCACACCTTTCAGGGGCCACAGGATATAATGTCTACTATCAGGCGGACGGTTCTTCAAACTGGATAAAGTTGGACAACGAACTTGTCAGATGCTATGGAACCTACGGACGTGCCGATGTGGTAGGCATCTCTGCCGGTGACTACGTGATGAAAGTGGTTCCACTGAGTGCATCCGGTGAAATGACGGACGAAGCAGCCACGACACAGAAACTTTTCGTCAAGGCCTACAACCGCGAGGGGTATGCCCACTTCGGCTACACCGACGGCGTAGGAGCTTACAACGACGACGGAACGCTGAAGAGCGATGCACGTGTGCTGTACATCACCTCGGAGAATGCCAAGACCGTAAGCCTGGACATCATTGAAAAGGCCGGCAAGACTCCGGTCACCCACATCGGACTGCAGGATATTCTCAAAGGATATGAAAAAGGTGCAGAAACACGTCCGCTAGACATCCGTATCATCGGCACTATCGAAGCTGATGACGTGGATTACTTCGGCTCGAAGGAGGAAGGCCTGCAGATTAAAGGCAAGAACAACACCATCGCGATGAATATTACGCTGGAAGGCATCGGCAACGACGCAGGCATCCGTGGCTTCGGATTCCTGTTGAGAAATGCTGTATCCGTGGAATTGAGGAACTTCGCCATCATGCTCTGCATGGACGACTGTGTTTCCATCGACACGGATAACCTCCGCATATGGGTGCATAACCTCGACCTCTTCTACGGAAAAACCGGCAGCGCCTCCGACCAGGCAAAAGGCGACGGCACCGTCGATCTCAAGGGAGATTCCCGGTACATCACCATATCATTCAATCATTTCTGGGACAGCGGAAAATCGTCCCTGTGCGGCATGAAGAGCGAAACCGGCCCCAACTGGATTACCTACCACCACAACTGGTTCGACCACTCCGACTCGCGTCATCCCCGCGTCCGTACAATGAGTGTACATGTCTGGAACAACTACTTCGACGGAAACTCCAAATACGGTGTCGGCGTGACAACCGGTGCATGTGCCTTTGTAGACCGCAACTTTTTCAGAAATGCGCACGACCCGATGATGAGCAGTCTCTGCGGCACGGATGCTACAGGCGACGGCACCTTCTCTAAAGAAGAGGCCGGCTTTATCAAAGCTTATGGCAACGTCTTTGCCGAAAAGAACACCAACGGCGTGAAGTTCCAGTATATCCCCTGGCGGGCCGGCCTGACCAGTTTCGATTCCTATGAGGTATCAGATCCTGCCGAGCAGGTTCCTGAATCCGTCGTTGAGGAATACACCAAAAAAGATGGTACCAAGGCTACAGCTTCCTATAACAACTTCGACACGGACCCCAAGCTGATTTACAGCTACCATCCCAATGCTGCTGACGATGTTCCGGCTGTCGTGACCGGCTCATTCGGCGCAGGCCGTATGCAGCACGGCGACTTCAGCTGGACATTCGACAACACCGGAGAAGATGCCAATTATGCTGTCATTCCTGCCCTCAAAACGGCCATCACGAACTACACGTCTTCCTTCCTGGGATATGATTGGAGCAAGGCTGCGGGACTGACGAAGATTACATCGGGCACAGACAAGGGCCAATTGTATGATTTGCAGGGCCGCAAGAGCGATAACGTAAAAGGATTTGTCATCCAAGATGGCAAAAAGCATATATATAAATAAAATAACATAATAACTAAAAAACACGATAGATTATGAAAAAAATTTTAGTATCAATGCTGGCTTTGCTGCCAGTTTTGGCATCTGCCCAGCAGATGACGGTTCAATTGGATTCTGCAGGCACCCTTTCGAGTAAGATACCCACAGACCAGATGTTCAAAATCAGCGAACTCATTGTGTCAGGGCCCCTCGATGGCGGTGATCTCAAAATCATTCAGCAGATGGTCCAGCGCACCAAAGCCAAGGATGGCGAGACGCTGCTGACCATTCTGGACCTTTCGGGCGCAAAAATCAACGAGAGCAAAGTGAAAGGCGGTCTTAAGACCAAAAACGATGTCCTCCCCGATGAATTCTTCGAAGACGCCGACAAACTGGTAAAAGTCGTTCTGCCCAACAGCATCCGCATCATCGGCGACGAGGCCTTCAACGGATGTAAATCCCTGGCTGAAGTGAATGTTCCCACCATGGCCGAGAAAATAGGCAACAGCGCTTTCAAGGGCTGTACTTCATTGGGCAACATCACACTCTCTCCCAGTCTGAAAACCATCGGATCCCATGCGTTTGACGATTGCGATGCCATGACAGCCATCGAGATTCCCGCATCCGTAACGGAAATGGGCAGCGATGTGTTTGAAGGCTGCAAATCCCTCACAACGGTGGTTCTGAATGCCAGGATTAAGGAAATCAAAAGCGAGACATTCAACGATTGCCAGGCACTCTCCAGCATTACCCTGCCCGAAGGTCTTCAGGAGATTGCCTCCGATGCATTCGCCAACTGCAAGAGCCTCACCAACATTGTTTTCCCCGAGTCATTGAAGACAATCAAGTCAAATGCCTTCAAGAATTGCGTCAGCCTCACCCAGATTGCTCTCCCCGGAGCGATGAGAAAACTGGCCAGCAGCGCTTTCCAGGAGTGCAAGAGCCTCACTACGGTACAGTTTGACGGTGCTCCAACCGAGATTCCTTCCGACTGCTTTGCAGGCTGCACGAATCTCAAGTCCATCAACATTCCCAATTCTGTTACCGAAATCGGCAGCAGTGCTTTCGAGAACTGCAAAATGCTGACCAGCATTGAACTCCCCACAGGCCTCAAGGAAATCGGTTCCAAGGCATTTCAGGGCTGCGCTACGATTCCTTCGGTTGTCATCCCCAATGCCACCGGCAAAATCGGTGCCCACGCATTCCGCGACTGCAAGAGCCTGACAAATGCAGAAATCAACGGTTTTGTGGAGAAATTGAACACGGGTCTGTTTGAAGGCTGTGCCAGCCTGACGAACATCAAGCTGCCCGCTTCTGTTACTGAATTCAAGGATGACTGTTTCAAAGGCTGCTCAAGCCTCACCAGCTTCGTTATTCCCGTTACGGTAAAAGAAATCGGCAACAGCTGCTTCAAGAACTGCAAATCCCTGCAGAACATCGAACTCGGCGCTTCTCTGAGCAGCATCGGAGGTGATGCATTTGCCAACTGCGGTGCGCTGACCACCGTCAAATGCAATGCCTCGGTTCCTGCCAAGATGGCTAAACTGCAGAAACCCTTCGACAAGGATTCCTACAACAAGGT